>NZ_QQWW01000006.1:0-231298 GCF_003950435.1 Sphingomonas sp. ABOLG | reverse complement strand
GCCCAGCCCAGCCCGGACCAACCCAGCCCAACCGGCGACCCACCGGGCCTCGCCGCGCCCGACCGCCTGCATCTGCTTTGGCCGCCCCACGGCTGTTACCCTCTTATGATGGGACGGATCGGCTGGTGCGGTTCGTCTCGCGCGAGCGGATCGTCGCGGTGGCTATCGGCCAGCTCCCCCTACCCGCGCCCGTCGACGCAGCGGCCCGTCCGGCCGCGCCATACACGCGCGCATCCGCTTGCGCTGGCTTGCTCGGCTGGTACGCTCCGATGATGGGGGATCGGATCGGCTGGCTCGATACGGCGCGCGCGATCGGCATCGTCGCGGTCGTCATCGGTCATTTCACCAGCGATCCCGCGGTGCGCGCGGCGATGTTCCATTTCCACATGCCGCTGTTCTTCATGCTGTCGGGCATCGTCTTCGGCACGCCCGCCCCCGCGCGCCTAATTCGCCGCCGCGCGGCGACCTTGCTCCTGCCCTATGCCGCCTGGCTGCTGGTGATCGCGCTGTCCGACGCGGCGATCGCGGCGGTTGCCGGGCATCAGGCCTATCTGCCGTGGGATCATCCCCCGGCGGCGCTCGCCCGGTTGCTGCTCGGCGGCACGTTCCTCGTCGCCCCGTTCGGCATCTTCTGGTTCGTCACCTGCCTCTTCGTCACTCAGATCCTCGCTGCCCTCGTGCTGCGGCTGCCCGCGCGCTGGCTCCCCGCCACCGCCGCTGCTGCCCTCGCCGCGGCGTTGCTGATGCCCGCCCTCCCCAATCCCTGGGGGGTGATCAGCGTGCCGCTGGCGCTGTTCTTCTTCCTCGCCGGCATCCTCCACCACCGTCACGCCGACTGGCTTGGCGGGCCGCTGACGCTCGCGGCGATCGCGGTCGCGCTCCTCGCGCCGCTGTCGCGCCCGCTCGACCTCAAGGTCGCTGACGCCGGCACGCCGCTCTTCAGCATCCTCGCCGCGCTTGGCCTGTGCCACCTGATCCTGCTGGCCGCGCGCCGGCTGCCCCGCTCGCCGCCATCGAACGGCTCGGTCAGGCCAGCCTCGTCATCATGTATGTCCACCTGACGCTTTATTACGCGCTGCGCGACGTGCTCAGCGCGCCGCTGCTCGCCCCCCTCGCGCTTGGCTTCGGTGTAGCCTTATGGATGCTGCTGGACCGGTTCGATGCGACCCGCTGGCTGATGCTGGGCAAAACGCGGCCGAATGACTCCGCGAACAGGCCGGTTGTACCCCGCCTCCACCACGAGCGTGCGTAATTCGCGGCCAAACTGCTCCAGGATTTCGCGCTTGTTCCAGCGCGCCGCGGCAAGCCGCCGACCCGCCGCCCCCATCGCCGCGCGCCGTGCCGGATCATCGATCAACGACGCGATCGCGTCCGCCAGCGCGCGCGCGTCATGCGGCGGCGTCAGCAGCCCGGCCCCACCCAATTCTCCAGCAATTCCCGTACCTTCGTCCGCCGTGGCAATCACCGGCCGCCCCGACGCCAGCATGTTGGGCAGCTTTGACGGCAGCACCAGATCCGCCGCTCCCGCGATCTGCGGCAGTACATGCACACTCGCCAACGCCAGAAGATCGCCCAGCAGTTCGGTCGGCTGCAGGTCATGGATCATCACCCCACTCCCCCGCGCCGCCTCCTCCAGCGCTGCCCGGTTGGCGCCATTGCCGCAGATCACGAACTGGATGTCGGTCCGCCAGCCAAGCAGCCGGGCCGCATCCACGACAAGCTCAACGCCTTGTTTTGCCGCTATATTCCCGGAATATAGCACCACATGCGGCCGCCCGATGCGCCATTCGCGACGGTAGGGCGACTCCGCCTTCGCCCGATGGACGACGGCCGGATCAGCCCAGTTCCTGAACTCGAACACAGCCGCATCGCGCCCCAGCTTCGCCGCAAGCCGCTCGCACATCGCCGGCGAAATGCTGCTCACCCGGTCCCCCGACAGCGCCCAGCGCTCGGCCGCGCCCAGCAGCGCGGCGGTTCGCCGGCCACCCGGCAACTGCCCCGTCGCCAGCGCCACTTCGAGCTCGAGATCCTGGACATGGATCCACAAGGGACGCCGCACGCATATGGCGACGAGCCGGGCCACCGCCGTCGACAGGATCGATGGCGCAATTGCGACAATCACGTCGGGCCGCCGGTGCCAGCACGCCCGCAGCATCGCCCAAGTCGCTAGCAGGGCGAAGCTCAGATGATGGAGGATGCGGCGCCAACCACGCGGGACCGAGGGCACGAAATGCGGCAGCCGTGTCACGGCAACCCCGCCCTCGCACCGGTGCGTCACCTTGTAGTGGGAGTAGCCCGGTAGCACCGACCAATGCGGGTAACACGGCGTGCCACAGATGACACGAACTTCATGGCCATCCGCCGCCAGCATTTCGGCCATGCCGCTGGTATAAACAGCAATGCCAACCGGTTCAGGCGCGTAATTGTGACCGATCACAAGGATGTCGAGCGGCGTCTCGGTCATCGGATCTGACCAAGGTCAAAGATCAGGCGCTGGCGTGCCCCCGCCGTCCCGGCGTCTCCATTGCCCATCAAGCTGCCCCCCGGCGCCGTTTCTTCGGCAGGGGCAAGCTTCACTGATTACTGACAAATGTCCAGAGCGGATTAACCATCTTCGTGCAGCAAGGGAAAGCGAGCGATTCCGCTCCTTGTGATGCTAGAACTTCGGACCCGCAACTGCCCGCACCGCCCGCTTCGGCTTTTCATCGATCAGCTTTGCGATCGCTGGGGACCGCGCATCCGCATGGGCGTAATCACGCGCCGACATCCCGGCGATATTGTCGGTCTGGTCAGGGTTTGCGCCCGCGGCAAGCAGGCTGCGGACCATCGGCAGATCACGCTTCTGCACCGCGCGGATCAGCGGCGTCTCGCCCCCGCCATTGCCCAAGTTGGGGTTGGCCTTGTTCGCGGTCAGCACGTCGACGATCGCGTTCTGGCCATATTGAACCGCCAGCAGCAGCGGCGTGTCGCCGCGGCCATCGCGCATGTTGGGATCGGCGCCACGCTGCAGCAGGAAGCGCAGGTACGTCGAGTCACCGCGCTTCACCACGATGTGGAGGGCCCCTTCGCCGGTCGTGATGTCGCGCGAGTTGACGATCCGCTGCCCGGGCTGGTCGAGCATCTTCACCACCGTGTCGCCATCGGCTTTGCGCACCGCCTCCAGGAACTTGTAGCCCTGCGACTGCTGCTGCGCAGCGGCCGGTACGGCGGCGGTGATCAGGAGGGGAACGAGCAGGCGGCGCAGCGTCTTCACAGGCAGAAGGTCCATCCGATGGTTGCGATCGCGGCCTTAACAGATCAAGGCTGGCGATGCCATGAACGTCCGCCTTCTCATCAGCCTAGCCCCCCTCGCCCTCCTCGCCTGCTCGCCCGCCGCGACCCCGACGCGCCCGCCGCTGGAAGGCGCGCGGATCGGTGGACCGATGAGCTTGATCGATCAGGATGGGAAACCGTTCAGCGATCAGGCGCTGAACGGCAAATATCGCATCGTCTATTTCGGCTACACCTTCTGCCCCGACGTCTGCCCGGTCGACGTGCAGAATATCGGCGCCGGCCTGAAGCTGCTGGAGAAGAGCGATCCCGCGCTCGCCGCACGGATCGTGCCCGTCTTCATCACCATCGACCCGGAACGCGACACGCCCGCGGTGCTCAAGCAATTCGTCTCCGCCTTCCACCCGCGGATGATCGGACTGACCGGCACGCCGGAAGAGATCGCCAAGACCGCAAAGGATTACGCGATTTTCTACCAGCGTGGTAAAGGCACGTCCGGCGGCTATCTGATGGATCACAGCCGTCAGGCCTATCTGATGTCCCCGGACGGCAAGCCGCTCGCGCTGCTGCCGCAGGAGGGACCGCCACAGGCTGTCGCCGACGAGATCAAACGCTGGGCCGAATGACGCGCTTCTGGGAAGACACACCGCTCGACAAGCTTGACCGCGCGCAATGGGAGGCATTGTGCGACGGCTGCGGCAAATGCTGCCTGCACAAGCTTGAGGACGAGGAAACGAACGAGCTTTACTCGACCAACGTCGCCTGCCGCCTGCTCGACCGGCGCACCGGTTTCTGCTCGAACTACAAGCACCGGCATGCCTATGTGTCGGAATGCGTGCGACTTTCGATGCGCAATGTCGACGCGATCGAGTGGCTGCCCTCGACCTGCGCCTATCGCCTGCGGCTGCATGGCGAGCAGCTGCCCGAATGGCATTACCTCGTGTCCGGTGATCGCGAGGCGGTGCATCGTGCGGGCGAATCCGTGCGCGGCTGGACGATCAGCGAAGATGACGCCGGCGAACTGGAATATCACATGGTCGATCGCAAGCTGTGAGCGGATCGTCTCGGCCGGGTACGCCGGGAGACGCTGGATCATCGATGGCGCAGAACGCCCACCTTGCCGATCCAGGAAACGCGATCGAGGTGGTTCGGCACCCGACCGCCCGGCGCGTGAAATTGAGCTTCGACCCGCTGAGCGGCCGCGTCCGCCTGACCATCCCGAAACGTGCCTCCGCCGCAAAGGCACTGTCCTGGGCAATGGGCTATGGCGACTGGATCGCGGCTCAGCGCGCCCGCCTTCCCCAGGCCCGCCCCTTCGAGGATGGTGGTCAATTTCCGTTCGACGACGACCTGCTCACCATTGCCTGGCAACCCGGCTGCTCGCGGATCGTGCGGCGCGAGGGCGACCTGCTGCTCCTGTCGGGGCCGCCCGAAACAATCGCGCGCCGCGTGGAGACATGGTTGAAGCGCGAGGCGCTGTCATTGCTGGAGGCGGACACGCGTCTTTATGCCGATCGCGCCGGCATCGCTGTGGAGCGCGTTTCGATTGGTGATCCTCGCGGGCGGTGGGGCAGTTGCAGCAGCACGGGCGCGATCCGCTACAGCTGGAGACTGGCGCTCGCCCCCGTGGCGGTACGCCGTGCAACCGCGGCGCATGAAGTGGCGCATCGCATCCACATGGACCATTCGCCCGCGTTCCACGCGCTGGTCGAACAGCTATACGGCAGCGACCCGACGCCACATCGCCGATGGCTGCGCACCCATGGAGCGACACTTCACTGGTATGGTCGTTCCTCGACGGACGGCGGCGCCGGGTAGCGACGCTCGCCGCGGGGCTCCCGCACGGGCGCGCGCGGGTCCCTGCCGGTCACGCGGTCGATCCAGTCCTGATCCAGCCGTTGCGGCGGCGACGGCGCGGGCTGGGCCGGATCGCCATCCTCGATCACCGGACGCTCGGCGCGCGGCGACGGACGCTCAATGCCGCGGCCATAATCGTCCTCCGGCAGCGGCACCGCGTCGCTGGGCAGCGGCTCCCCATTGTCGTCGACAAAGACGCTGTTGTCCGGCTCCCCGAAATAGCTCTCCTCATCGGGTTCGAGCTGCCATTCAGGCAGGGTCACTTCGGTCTCGAACTGCTCGATCGGACGATTGGCCACCGCCTTGGTCATGAACTGGGCGAAGGCGCGGGCCGGCGCGGCGCCGCCCTGCAAGCCGCCGATCGGCTTGGCATCATCCCGGCCCATCCACACGCCCGTCGTCAGGCCAGAGGAGAAGCCGAGGAACCAGCCGTCCTTGGAGGATGAGGTGGTACCGGTCTTGCCCGCCACCGGGCGACCGATCTGCGCGGCGCGGCCGGTACCGGTATTCACCGCCGTCTGCAGCAGGTCGGTCATCTGGGCGGCCACATAGGGCGCGACCAGGACGCGGCTGCGATCGACCTCATGCTGATAGATAACCTCGTTGTTCGCCGTCACCTTGGTGATTCCGTACGGCATCACAGCGACACCCTTGTTCGCGACACTGGCAAACGCTCGGGTCATGTCGATCAGGCGCACGTCCGACGTGCCGAGGACCATCGACGGCTGGGTGTTGACTGGGGTCGTGATGCCGAAACGACGCGCCATGTCGGCAACGGTGGTGAAGCCGACCTGCTGGCCAAGCCGCGCCGCAACGGTGTTGAGCGAATAAGCAAAGGCGGTCCGCAGCGTCACCTGCCCCGAATAGCGGCGCGAGCTGTTGCGCGGGCTCCATCCGTCGATCGTGATGGGTTCATCCACCGCCGTCGTCTCGGGCGTCATCCCGGCCTCGAGCGCGGCAAGATAGACGAACAGCTTGAAGGCTGAGCCCGGCTGCCGCTGCGCTTGGGTCGCCCGATTGTAGATCGACGACACATAATCCTTGCCGCCGACCATGGCGCGGACCGCGCCATCGCGATCGAGCGATACCAGCGCGCCCTGCGCGCCGGCGGGGGCATTGGCGCGCACCGCCGCGTCCGCCGCGCGCTGCATGTTGAGATCGAGCGTGGTCCACACCTCGAGCGGCTTTTCCGTCTCGTCGATCAGCAATTCCAGCTGAGGCAATGCCCAGTCGGTGAAATAGCGCACGCTGTTCTGCTTGGGCTCGGGCGCGAGCTTGACCGCCTGCGGATCGGCCTCGGCCGCCTCCGCGGCGCTGATCACGCCATTCTCGGCCATGACATTCAGCACGACCTGTGCGCGGTCCACCGCGGCCTGCGCGTCAGCGGTCGGCGAATAGTTCGACGGTGCCTTGACCAGCCCCGCGATGATCGCCGCCTCGCTCAGCGTCAGGCGATTGGCGCCATGGCCGAAGAACTTGCGCGACGCAGCGTCGATGCCATAGGCGCCGCCGCCATAATAGACCTTGTTCAGGTACAGTTCGAGCACCTGTTCCTTGGTGAACTTGCGCTCCATCGCGAGCGCCAGAATCCACTCGCGGAACTTGCGGCCGAACTTCTTCTGATTGTTAAGGAAGACGTTGCGGGCGAGCTGCTGCGTGATCGTCGACCCGCCCTGCACCCAGCGACCGCGATCAAAGCGCACCTTCACCGATCGCGCGACTCCGATCGGGTCGACGCCGAGATGGCTGTAGAAGCGCTTGTCCTCCACCGCGATCGTCGCATCGCGCATGATCCGCGGGATGCGATCGAACGGCAGCCATTCGCCATAGCTCGGCCCGATCGACACCAACACAGTGCCGTCGGCGGCATGGACCCGGATCATCTGGCCATTGGGCGAGGATTTCAGCTCATCGAAGGAGGGGAGCTGCGTCCGCGCGATGTAAACGGCGGTGAGCAGCGCACCAAAGGCAACGACGGCCAGCGCGATCAGGATCTTGATCGCGATCGACAGGCGTCGACGCCAGGGCGAGCGGGGAACAGGGCGGCGGGCCATCGGATGCGATGTGGCGGATAGTAGCTTAGGCTGGGCTTAACAAGATGAAGGCGTCCACCGCGGCGAAAGAACAGGCTGGCGCCAAATATTTCGCTGGCGGAACGGTCACACGGCGGAAAACATGTGCCGCCGTGTGCCGGCGATTACTTGCGGGGACGGAAATCCAGGCTGACGGAATTCATGCAATAACGAAGGCCGGTTGGCGGCGGGCCGTCGGGAAAGACATGCCCAAGATGGCTGTCGCAGCGCGCACAACGCGATTCGATCCGCACCATGCCATGGCTGGTATCGCGGTGATCAGTCACTGCATCGGGCGCAATCGGCTGGGTAAAGCTGGGCCAGCCCGATCCCGAATCATATTTGTCGGCACTGTCGAACAATTCCAGCGCGCAGGCGGCGCAATGGTAGACGCCGTCCGCCTTGTACTCATTGTACTTGCCGGCAAACGCCCGTTCGGTGCCCGCTTCGCGCAACACATGATATTGTTCAGGGGTCAGCCGCGCTTTCCATTCGGCTTCCGACAGGTTCAACTGATCCATGGGCCATTCGTCTCCGTGATTGATCCTGAATCTGGGTTCGCCGGATGCAGGGTACAAGTCAGTCGTTCGACCAGCGCGCCCAGATCGCGGTGGGCAGCACCAGCCCGCGTGCTTCCTCGCGCACGCCAAGCTCGCCGCATTCGACGGTGCCGGGGAGGTCGGCGAAGGCTTGGCGAAGCATCTCGCCGATCGCCAGCGCGGACATGCGCACGGCATAGACCGTGAGGAACAGGGCGCGCGAATTGGAGTCGAGCAACTGGCGGCAGTCGGCGATCAGGGCCGGGAGATGCTCCTCCAGCCGCCAGATCTCACCGTCCGGTCCGCGGCCATATTTCGGCGGATCGAGCAGGATCGCGTCATAGCGGCGGCCACGGCGGACCTCGCGAGCGACGAACTTCGCAGCGTCGTCGACGATCCAGCGCACCGGGCGGTCGGTCATGCCCGACAACTTGGCGTTGGCGCGCGCGGCATCGACCGATTTTTTGGACGCATCGACATGGACCATCTTCGCGCCCGCGGCGGAGAGCGCGAGCGTGCCGACGCCGGTATAACCGAACAAATTCAATGCCTCAGGCTCAGCCACGCCGTCCAGCTGCTCACGTAGCCAGGACCAGACCGGCGCCATGTCGGGGAAGAAGCCGAGGTGACGGAAGGGTGTGTTCTGCGCGGTGAAGCGCACGGTACCGGGGCCGACGCCCCAGGCGAGCGGCCAGCCGTCACGCGGCACGAGGCGGGTGTAATGCCACTGGCCGCCGCCATCCTCGTCGCTGCCCGGGACGAATTCGCCGTGGGCCTGCCAAAAGTCGTGCGCCGGCGCCCAGAGGGCCTGCGGTTCGGGGCGGATGAAGCGATAGTCGCCGTAGCGCTCCAGCTTGCGACCATGGCCGCAATCGACGAGGCCATAGTCGCCCCAGGGTTCACCGATGAGCGTGTCGAGTTTCATGGGAGAAAAGTTACCGCCATGCTGATGTGCTTGGAACCGCCAGGCGGGACCAGGAAAATGCCGGGTTTGTCGGCGAATTCACCGACATAGCCCTCCGGATCGGCGATGCCGTGCCAAGGTTCGACGCAGATGTAGCGGGCGCCGGGCTTGGTCCAGATGCCGAGCATCGGGGTGTCCGGAAAGTCGATGCGCAGGTGCGGCCCGCCGGGCGCGCCATAGGTGACGCTGGAAGAGCGGACTTGGTCCCACACCAGGGCGTCATGCACAAACAGGTCGTCGGCGAGGTGGAGCGTCCGGCCGTCCAGCGGGGATGGGAGCGAACCGGCCTTGATCGTGCCGTCATCGGCGATGGGCCGGACGCCATCCGGCTCATTTTGGCCAAAAGTGATGACATGCTGGCCACGTTTCGCGCCGCCCGGCAGCGGCCAGGCGAAAGCGGGGTGAAAACCGAAACTCGCCGGCATGTCCTCTGCGTTCGGATTGCTGATGACGATGTCCGTGTGCAGCGTCGCGCCGTCGAGGCGGAAGGTCGCGTCGAGCGTAAAGGCGAAGGGGTAATGGACGCGCGTTTCGTCGCTGTCTTGCAAGCGGAAGGTGACGTGGGTCGGGCCGTGCTCGATCGGCGTGAACGGCAGGCGGCGGGCGAAGCCGTGCTGCTTCATCGGATATTCGCGGCCGCCGATGCGGATCACCTCGCCCGCAGGCTTGCCGACGACGGGGAAGAGCAAGGGGGCGCGGCCGGTCCAGAACGCCGGATCGGCATCGGTCATCAGCTCGCGCCCAGCCGCGTCCTTCAGCGAGGACAGCTCCGCGCCGAGCGGGTTGATCGCAGCCGACAGATGGTCGTTCGCGATGGTGATCCAGTCGGCCATGCTCGCCTCCCTCACAATCCCGTCATCCCCGGAGCAGGGATGACGGACATGTATCAGCCCCGGAGCGAGGCGCCCAGTTTGGCGGCGGCGGCGACGACCTTGTCGGCGATCGTCTTCAGCTCGGCCTCGACGAACGCCTTGTCGCCGGGCTGGAGCACGATCTCTACCGCCATCGAGGTTTCGCCGTCCTTGGTGAAGACGTCGAACACGCGGGCGGAGACGATCGCGGCCTTGTCCGCGCCCTTCACTGCGCGCGCCAGTGCATCGGCGGCGACGCCATCGGGCACGAGGAAGGCGAAGTCACGGCGGACGGCCTGGAGAGCGGGTGGTGTATAGGCCGGGCGCATGAAGCCGGCGGAACGCTTTCCGGGGATCGCATCTAGATACAGCTCCACCGCGGCGACGCCGGCGTCGAGATCGAACGCGCGGGTGACATTGGGGTGGAGGATGCCGAAGGCGGCGAGCACCGTCTTTGGCCCGAGCCGCAGCGTGCCGGACTGGCCTGGATGCCAAGCGTCACCGGCTTCACCGAACACCTGCAAATTGTCGACCGGCGCGCCGGCGGCGGCGAGCAGCGCCAGCGCCTCTGTCTTGGCGTCGAACGCATCGAAGCCCTGCGCCTTGCCCGTCTGCCAGTGCCGCGCGCGGCGGTCGCCGGCGAGGATCAGGCTGAGCGTCGGGCGCTCCTTGTCGGCAAGATAGCGGCGGCCGATCTCGAACAGGCGGATCGTGCCGGCCCCGCGCCGCACGTTGCGCGCGGCGGCCGACAGAAGGCCGGGCAGCAGCGACGGGCGCATGACCTTCAGGTCCTCGCTGATCGGGTTGGCGAGCGTGAAGGCACTGCCACCGAAGGGCGCAGCCTCGGCTTCCGAGATGAAGCTCCACGTCACCGCCTCGTCGAGGCCGCGCGCGGCGGCGGCGCGGCGGACACGGCGCTCCAGCTTCTGCTCCGGCGTGGCGGTCGGCGTCGCGACACCCGGCGCGCGCGGCAGCGGCACCGAGGGGACGTTATCGATGCCCTCGATACGGATCACTTCCTCGACCAGATCGGCCGGGCCGTCCACATCGCGGCGCCAGGTCGGCGGGGTCACCTGCCAATCGTCGCTGACGGTGAAACCGAGCGAGGTCAGGATCGCGCGCTGCCGCTCCGGCGCGACGGCCAGGCCGCCGAGCGTTTCGGCGCGGGCGGGATCATAGGCATAGCTGCGCGTGCCCAGCGGCGGCTCACCCGCGCGGGTGATGCCGGTCGGCTGGCCACCGCACAGGTCGAGCACGAGCCGGGTAGCGATCGCGAGGCCGTCGTCCAGGAAGGCCGGGTCGACGCCGCGTTCGAACCGCTGGCGCGCATCGCTGGTCAGCATCAGCTTCTGGCCGGTGCGGGCGATATGCTCGGGATCGAAAAAGGCGCATTCGATGATGACGTCGGTGGTCGCGTCCGACACGCCCGATTCCTCGCCGCCCATGATGCCGCCGATGTCATGGACATGGGCATCATCGGCGATGACCGTCATCGTCTGATCAAGCGTGTAGGTCTTGCCGTTGAGGGCAAGGACCGTCTCGCCCGCCTTCGCCTTGCGCGCGACGAGGCCGCCGGAGAGCTTCGCCTTGTCATAGACGTGCAGCGGGCGGCCGAGATCGACGGTGACGTAATTGGTGATGTCGACCAGTGCCGAAATCGGCTTCTGACCGATCGCGCGCAGCCGCTTCGCCAGCCATTCCGGCGAGGCGACGTTGCTGACGCCATTGACGCCCTGCGCGAAGAAGGCGGGGCAGCCGGCGGGATCGTCGGTGCGCACATCGGGGCCGGGGCCTTCGCCTGCGACGGGCTCGACGCTCAGCGGCTTCAGCGTGCCGAGGCCGGCGGCGGCGAGATCGCGGGCGATGCCGCGCACGCCCATGCAATCCTGCCGGTTGGGCGTGATCGACACGTCGATGACGGGATCGTTGAGGCCCGCCCATTCGGCATAGACTTCGCCGACCGGCGCATCGGCGGCCAGTTCGATGATGCCGTCATGATCGTCGCCCAGCTCCAGCTCGCGCGTGGAGCACATCATGCCGTTCGATTCGACGCCGCGGATCGCCGCGACCTTCAGCACCATGCCGTTGGCCGGCACCGTCGCGCCGGGCATGCCGAACACGCCGACGAGGCCGGCGCGCGCGTTGGGCGCGCCGCAGACGACCTGGAGCGGGCCGTCACCGGCGTCGACCGACAGCACCTGAAGCTTGTCCGCCTGCGGATGGCGTTCGGCGGTCAGCACCTTGGCGATGCGGAAGGCGGCGAGCTTCTCGCCGGGGTTCTCGACCCCTTCGACCTCAAGGCCGATGCGGGTGAGGCCGACGAGGATCTCGTCCAGCGATGCCGCGGTGTCGAGGTGGTCCTTGAGCCAGGAAAGCGTGAATTTCATCTCTATCGTCCGATCACGCCGCGCCGACGCCGCCCGACAGGGTCGGGACGTCGAGGGCGGAGAAGCCATAATGCTTGAGCCAGCGGATATCGCCGTCGAAGAAGGCGCGCAGATCGTCCATGCCGTATTTCAGCATGGCGAGGCGATCGATGCCGCAGCCAAAGGCGAAGCCCTGCCATTCGTCGGGATCGAGCCCGCAGGCGGCGATCACCTTGGGGTGAACCATGCCGCTGCCCAGCACTTCCATCCAGCCGCCGTTGGGCACGTCACCACCGCCGCCGATCACGCGCTTGCCCTTTTGCAGCGTGTAGCCGACGTCGACCTCCGCCGAGGGTTCGGTGAAGGGGAAATAGCTGGGGCGCAGGCGAAGCACGATGTCGTCACGCTCGAAGAAGGCCTTGAGGAAGGTCTCCAGCGTCCATTTCAGGTGACCCATGGTGATGCCCTTGTCGATCACCAGCCCTTCGACCTGGTGGAACATCGGCGTGTGGGTCGCGTCGCTGTCGCTGCGATAGGTGCGGCCGGGCGCGATGATCCGGATCGGCGGCTTGTTCGCCAGCATGGTGCGGATCTGCACCGGCGAGGTGTGGGTGCGCAGCAGGCGCGGGCGCTCGCGGTCCTCCGGCACATGATCGCCGGCGAGATAGAAGGTGTCGTGCATCGCGCGCGCCGGATGGGTTTCCGGAATGTTGAGCGCGGTGAAATTGTGCCAGTCAGTTTCCATTTCCGGGCCGGTGGCGACCGCGAAGCCGAGATCGGCGAAGATCTCCGCCAGTTCGTCCATCACCTGGCTGACCGGGTGGATCGTGCCGGCGAGCGGCGCATCGACCGGCAACGTCATGTCGATCCGCTCGGCGGCGAGCTTGGCCTCCAGCGCGGCGGCCTCCAGCGTGGCCTTGCGGGTGGCGATGGCGTTGGTGACGGCCTCGCGCAGGCCGTGGATCGCCGGGCCCTTCACCTGGCGTTCCTCGGGGCTGAGGCCGCCCATCGACTTCAGCAGCGCGGTGACCCGGCCCTGCTTGCCCAGCGCGTCGACACGCACGGTTTCCAGCGCCTCGAGCCCGGCCGCGGCATCGATCGCGGTCAGCAGGTGCGTCTTCAGGTCGTCAATCTCGGTCATCGGTCTCGCCCGTACGGGTTGGTAGGCGCCCTTTAATCGCGAAGGCGCCAGACACGCAAAGGGCGCGGGTGTTGCCACCCACGCCCTTCGTGTCGCTTCAGAAGAAGAGGCTTAGGCCTGGGCCGGCAGCGCGTTCTTCGCCTGAGCGACCAGCGCGCTAAACGCTTCGCCTTCGTGCATCGCAATGTCGGCCAGGACCTTGCGGTCGAGGTCGATGTTGGCGAGCTTCAGGCCGTGCATGAACTGGCTGTAGGTCAGACCCTCGGCGCGGACGCCGGCGTTGATGCGCTGGATCCACAGGCCACGAAAGGTCCGCTTCTTAACCTTGCGGTCGCGATACGCATACTGGCCGGCCTTTTCGACCGCCTGACGCGCGATGCGGATCGTGTTCTTCCGGCGACCGCGGTAACCCTTGGCCTGTTCCAGAATGTTCTTGTGCTTGGCGCGAGTGGTTACGCCCCGCTTGATGCGTGCCATGTGCTAGTTCCTCTCGCTCAACGCAGGCCGTACGGCGCCCATGCCTTCACCGTCGCGGTGTCGGCCTTCGACAGCACCTTGGTGCCGCGGTTCTGGCGGATGTACTTGCTGTTGTGGCTGATCAGGCGGTGACGCTTGCCAGCGACGCCGTGCTTGAGCAGGCCGGATGCGGTGAGCTTGAAGCGCTTCTTGACGCCGCTCTTGGTCTTGAGCTTGGGCATTTTGGTCCTTTCAAATCGAGCGAGACTGGAACCGCCGCGGCAGCCCTGATGGCCGGGCGATTCTTTTCACCTCGCTGGGAAGAAGCGGGGCGCATAGCGGGCGGACCGGCGAAATGCAACCAACGCGTGCGCCATGCGATTCCCGCTTTCATGGACATGGCGACGAAGCGTGATGGGCAGCCCGCGCTGTCCACGGCGAAGACCCCGCCCGACACCGGCCCGCGCGACCCGCGGCGGCGGCGCCATATCCTGCGCAACACGATCATCGCCATCCTCGCCGTACCCGCGCTCATCTGGCTGGTGCTGTTCATCACCAAGGGCCGGTTCCTGAAGGGGCCGTTCGAAACGATCGTCGGGCGGATGACCAACCGCGAGGTCCGCGTCGGCGGCGATTTCCAGCTGTATTTCGCGCCGCTCAGGATCAAATTTTACGCCGAGCGCTTCACCATCGCCAATCCGGCCTGGGCAACGCGGCCCTATCTGTTCCGCGCGGACAGGATCGACACGCGCATCGCTCCCTTGTCGCTGCTGTTCGGCAAGCGGCGGCTCTATTGGCTCGACCTGGAGAATGGCGCAGCGGACCTGGAGTGGAACGCCGGGCACACGACGAACACCTAGACCTTCAGCGAGAAGAAGGGAGGCGAACCGTTCGACTTTCCCCGCATCGACGTGGCGACGGTGCGCGGCACGAGCGTGCGCTATCTCGATCCCCGCATGCGGCTGCTCGCGGACCTCGGGATCGAGGATATCCGCTCGGAAGATGCGCAGATCGGCAAGTCGGTGCGGGTCGGTGGCACCGGGCGGATCCGCGACACGCCGTTCCGAGTCACCGCGCAATTGCTGTCGCCCGACGCAACGGTGAACCGCGGCGAGAACAAGCTGACCGCGCGCGCCTGGGCGGCGAACAATGTAGTCGACGTGTCAGGCACGCTTCCCTCGCTCGCCGAGATCGAGAAGGTGCCGCTGGAGACGCGGGCGCGCGGGCGTGACCTGTCCGAACTGCTCGGCATCATCGGCGTCGTCCTGCCGGAAACGCGGCGCTATGCGCTGAAGGGCCGGATGGTGAAGGATGGCGAGGTCTATCGCTTCACCAATATCGCCGGCACCGTTGGCGAGAGCGACGTTGCGGGCAAGCTGACGGTAACGAATGGCGAGCGGCTGCACCTCGATTCGGTGATCCGCACGCGCAGCCTCGATATCGTCGATGCGTCGGTTCTGGTCGGCTACAATCCCGACATCGTCGAAACCAAGGGCGCGGTCGCCGCAGCGGCCGCCACCGGCTCCGGCCCGCGCAAGCTGCTGCCGGACGATGACATGCCGGTCGAGAAGATGCGGACGTTTGATGCCGACCTCGTCTGGACGGTCGATCAGGTGAAGTCGCGCAAGGTGCCGATTTCCAACATGGAACTGACGCTCGATCTCGATCGCGGGCGGCTGGCGCTGTCGCCGTTCAGCTTCTCAATGTCGCGCGGCAATGTGTCGAGCGACATCGTGTTCGACACGCGCCAGCGGCCGAGCGCGGTGAAATACGATTTCCGCCTCGCGCCGACGCCGATGGGGCGGCTGTTCGCTGGCTGGGGCGTGTCCGAAGCGGGCACCACGGGGACGATCAAGGGCCGTGTCCAGCTGAACGGGCGCGGTGATTCGATCGCCGATTCGCTGGCGACGTCGAGCGGGCGAATCGCCTTCATCATGCCGCAGGGCGCCTTGTGGACGCGCAACGTGCAGCTGGCGGAGCTCGACATCGGCACGTTCGTGCAGAAGATGTTCGCCGGCAAGCTGAAGGAGCCGGTCAGCATCAACTGCGGGCTGGTGGCGTTCAGCGTGCGCAACGGCATCGCAGCCGCCGACCCGATCCTGATCGATACGCGCAAGAACGTGATCCTGGGCCGGGGCGGCTTCAGCTTCCGCACCGAGGCGGTCGATCTGGCGGTCCGCGCCGATGCCAAGAAGTTCAGCCTGTTTTCCGGTCAGTCGCCAGTCGGCCTAGCTGGCTATTTCTCCGCGCCGGCGCTGAGCGTGATCAGCCCGGACCTGCTCGCCCGCGCAGGCGCCGGGCTCGGCCTTGCCGTAGCGGCCGCACCGCTCGCCGGGGTGCTAGCCTTTGTCGACATCGGCGACGCGAAGTCGGCCGCGTGCGGCCCGGTGCTGGCCGGCGCAACCGCGGCGGCGCAGCGCACGACCAAGGGCGAGAAGCGCGACGACGTGGGCCGCGGCACGACGGCAAAGGACGAAAAGGGCAAGGAGAAGCCGGGCAAGGAACAGCGCAAGAAGTTCCTCGGCATCTTCTGATCGCGCGATGCGCAGGTGCGCCACGCGCGCGGCTGATCAGTCGCCGATCTGCATCGCCGCCGTCGGTGCCGTATCCGACTCATCGGCAAGCGCGTAGAAGGCGCGCAGCAAGTCGCGCTCCTCCGCCGTAATGTACGGGTTCCACACATCGAAGATCAGGATCGCGCGCATCTGATCCGAGCGATTCCACGCCTCGTGATCGATCGTGTCGTCGAACGCCCAGGCCTTGCCCTCTTCCCAACGGCGCGTTTCGCCACCGACGCGGAATTCGCACCCCTCGGGCACGATCAACGGCAGATGGATGATCGTGCGCACATTGCTGACGCCGGTATGCGCGGGGAGATGCGTGCCGGGCTTGAGCAGGGAGAAGAACACCGTCGGTGTGCGTCCCGGTAGGTCGCTGAGCGGCAGCCGCTCGACCGCCGCGGCAGTGCGCGGGAAGCGGGCGCAGACGGCATCGTCGCGCTTGCCGTCCTTCCACAGGTGCATCGCGCCCCAGGCGAGCGATCGATCAAGCGTCGACCATTTGTTCTGCGGTGTGCCCGGCTCCATCGCCACATAGGGGCGGATCGGCGCCGCATCCTCGGCCAGCACGGCTTCGAGCTCGGCACGGATCACGTCGGTCTCAGCCTCGATCTCCCCCAGCCACGGGAAATGCGCGCGGTCAAAGAACTCGTCGGCGGGCAGAAAGGGAAAGTGCAGACCGTGACATTCATTGGCGTAAATCCGCCGGCGGCCCAGCACATGATCGACACAGGCGTCGAAGCGCCGCCGGCCCGACGGACCGGCCGCCGCGCGCGCCGCAGCGAGCCCGCTGTCGAGCGCGTCGGCGAAGCTTGCATGCTGCCGCGCCACGACCTCGCGTGCATGTTCCAGCATCATCTCCAGCGCCGGCGAGCGTTCCGCAATGCCTGCGGCAACCGCCAGCACGTTGGACCAGCGTTCCGCCGCGCGCCGCAGATCGCCCGTGCGCTCGTGCAGTTCGGCCAGCCGGACCAAAGCCATGAAGTGCGTCTGGTCGACCGCCAGTGCGCCGAGCAGCGCCCGTTCCTCTCCCGCGACATCGCCCGCCTCGCGATAGGCCTTGGCAAGGTTCATCTGCAATTCCGGCGCGCGCGGGTCCGCGGCAATGGCCCGATCGAAGAAGGCGGCGGCTGACGCAAAGTCCCGGCGACCGAGCGCATCCATGCCGAGTGCGTTCAGGGCAAGCGGCTGTTCGCCCGCGCGATCCAGCAGTTCGTGAAACAACGCCACCGCCTCGCCCTGCCGACCTGCCTGTTGGGCAGCCATCGCGCGGCTGATCATTTGTTGTATTGCTGCCTGTTGCACGACCAACGCATAATCACAGGGCCCGTGCTAGACAACTAACCTTGTTTCAGCCCACATCAGCCGGATCATGACGGCTGCACTTGCTTCTTCGACAGACTTCATCGGGATCGCGCGCGACCCGCAATGGCTCCCGCATCGCTATGATCCCGGTCACGATGCCATCCATTTCATTCCTGTTCCCCGCGACATGCATCGTGCGACCACCTTCCTCATCGACGATCATTTGCCCGCCGGGCTGAACCCGGTGGTGCTGCGGCGGGATCATGTGATGGCGACCGGGCCACAGGCGGCGCCGATCCACTTCCTGTTCCACTCCGGCTATTGCTGTTCGACGTTGCTGTCGCGCGCGGTCGATCGACCAGGCTGGGCCATGGGGCTGAAGGAGCCGATGATCCTGAACGACATGGTGGGCTGGCGCCGCCGTGGTGGCCAAGGCCCCGACATGGCGAGCGTGCTGGACAACGTCTTGACGCTGCTCGCACGCCCCTTCGCGCCGGGCGAGACGGTGGTGGTGAAGCCGTCGACCGTCATCAACGCGCTTGCGCCAGCGATCCTGGCGCTACGGCCCGATGCCTGCGCCATCATGATGTATGCGCCGCTGCGTACCTATCTCGCCTCGATCGCCAAGAAGGGGATCGATGGGCGGCGCTGGGTTCGCACGCTGCTGACCGGGATGCTGGACGACAATATGGTCCAGCTGGGCTTTTCGACGCGCGACTATCTCGAGCAGACCGACCTGCAGGTGGCGGCGCTCGGCTGGCTGGCGCAGCAGCAGCTGTATGCCGGGATGGTCGACCGCTATGGCGCGGCGCGGGTGCGGACGCTCGACAGCAGCCGGTTGCTGGCCGATCCCGCTGCCGCAATGGCGCAGCTGGGCACGCTGTTCCGCCGGTCGCTGAGCGCCGAGGAGGCGCAGGCGGTGGCACGTGGGCCGGCCTTCACGCGGCATTCCAAGTCGGGCGAGGCATTCGGGACAGCGGAGCGCGATGCGGAACATCGTGATGCCGCCGCGGTCCATGCCGACGAGATCCACAAGGTCGCCGAATGGGCGGCGGCGGTCGCACAATCCGCGGGGATCACGCTGGACGCACCGGCGCCGCTAATCGGCTGACCGTCACCCGGCGCGGGCGCCCGACCGCGATCACGGTTGAGGTTGGGTGGGCTAGGACCAGCGCGGGCCCCGCCGGCGCGAGCCGCACGCGGCGGCGTTCAGCAGCGTCCGGTCACATCCGAGGGCCGGCACGAGATTGCTGGGCTCCACTGATTAAGAGCCTCGCGCTCGACATCCCAATCCCGCTTCGTCTTGCAGACACGGTTGGTCCCGACCAGCGAGCCGATCCGCTGGAACCGCTTGCAGATCATCTTGTTCGCGGGATCGGCAGAGCGCTCCGCCACTTCGCGCTTGCTTGGCTTGTCAGGCACCTGGCCGGGAGCGGCGACGAGGAGGGTAAGCAAGAGGGTCAGCATCGATCATTCCCTTCGCTTCTGGCCGCTGCAGGATGGGGCAGCTGGGTGTCAGCAACCGCCCGGGGCACCCGAGACGCCGCACGCCCCCCCATTGCCTTGCTGGCGAAGGGCGTCGCGCTCACGATCCCAATCACGCTTCGTCTTGCACACGCGCTCCGTGCCAACGAGCGTGCCGATCCGCTGGAACCGCTTGCAGATCACCTTGTCCGCGGGATCGGCAGAGCGTTCCGCCACTTCGCGCTTGCTTGGCTTGTCAGGCACTTGGCCGGGAGCGGCGACGAGGAGGGTAAGCAAGAGGGTCAGCAACGAACCATTCCTTTCGCAAGGATGCGTGCCGGGCGGCCGCACCGTTCCGGCGGTTGTCAGCACGGGAGCCTGTCATGCTAGCCGCGGCCCGAAGGACGGGGCCGGGCGAAACACCTTCGCGATAGCGGCGAATAGTACAGCGGACAGGATCATGTACCGTTGAGCGAAGTAGAACCGGTTTCACGAAGACTGTCAATTGAGCGCAAGCACTTCTTTTACGTAATCTTTTCCCAGGGGATCCTCACCGGCGATTATGGGCTGAGCTTGATCGATGGCCCTCATTCTTGGCGCTGCCGCCCGCGTCGCGCTGACAAAAGAAAAGGGGCCGGCCTTTCGGCCTGCCCCTTCCCTTGTTTCGGTCTGATCGCGGGGATCAGAACTTCAGACGTGCACCGATCGCATAGCGGCGGCCCAGCGCGTCGAAGGTCGACGGATAGGTGTTGCCGCTGTTGAACGACGTGGAACCGGCGCTCGATCCGACGATCGGCGGGTCCTTGTCGAACAGGTTGGTGACGGTCAGCGTGAAGTCGAAGTTGTCGGTCACGCCCACGCGGGTGGCGAGATCGATATAGTCCGCCGACTTGATGCGCGTGAAGTCGTAAGTACCGCCACCCAGGCTCGGGACCGGACCCGTCCAGAAGGCACGCTCCTGCGCATCCAGCGGCTCCTGACGGAAACCGTCGATGTGACGCCACAACACCGAGAAGTCGACGTTCTCGAAGCCGAAGGTCGCGCGGGTGTTCCACGAGAACTCCGGCTGCAGCGAACCGGTGTACGAGCAGTTGACCGAGTAGAAGCCGACGCACTCACGATTGATCGAGGTCGGCGTCGCCTGGAACTGCGACCGGTTGGTCCAGTTGCCCTGGAAGCTGAGGTTCAGCTTCGCAAAGCCCAGGTCACGACGGTAGTTGACGTTGAGGTCGATGCCGTCGGTCTTCAGGACACCCAGGTTCGACAGCACGCCGAACAGACCCGGTGCGAGCGCCGGGAGACCGTCGAGGCCGCCGGTGACCGAGTTACGGCGGATGCTGGTGCAGGCCGGGTTGGTCGGGCTCAGGCTGTCGAAGCAGGCGCTGATGAGGTCGCCCACGGTCGGCGTGGTGATCGCGCCGTCAACCTTGATGTTGTAATAGTCGAACGAGACCGAGAAACCAGGGATCTGGTTCGGCTGGATCACGGCGCCGATGGTGTACGAGTTCGACGTTTCCGGACGCAGGTTCAGGTTACCACCGGTGGTGATATTGGCCTGACCCGAGGTCGGATCCTGGATCGAACCGATCGTGCCGGCGGGTGCACCCTGCGCAAGGCAGACGGCGCGCAGCGCGGCGTTGGTCACCGGTGCCGAGCCTGCGCACGGATCGGTGCCCAGGTTGGTCAGCACGGTGTTCAGCGGCGAGAACAGCTCGCTGATGTTCGGCGCACGAACCGCGCGCTGGTAGTTACCGCGGATCTTGAGGCCGTCGAACGGCTCCCAGCTACCGCCGGCCTTCCAGGTCGTGGTGTCGAACTTCGGCGCGGTCGGCGTCTTGATCTCGTAGCTGGAGTAACGGATGCCAGCTTCGAGGGTCAGGCTGCGGAAGCCCGGGACGTCGGCGACGAGCGGCGCGATGATTTCGCCGTAGCCCTCATACACCTTGTAACCGCCGTCGATGTTCGGCGAGGCGCCGCCGGCACCACCGAGGTCGTTCGCCTGAGCGAGCGAATCGGCGCGCTGCGAGGCCTGGTACTCACGATATTCCGCGCCAGCCGCAAAGCCGATCGGCTCAGCCGCCCAGGGGCTGGAGAAGCCGAGATCGCCCGACAGAAGCGCACGTGCCTGCGTCAACGTAGTGCGGATCGTGGTGGTGCTTTCCGCCGTCAGGTAACGCGTCTGATCCGGCGTGATCGAGCCTTCCGGACCGAAGAGATTGACCGGAACGCAGCCCGAGCCTGCGCCGATCGATGCCGCGGTCGCCGGACGCCCCGGACCCGAGGCAAGGCAGGCCGTCGTGCTGGTCGCATAGGCCGCAGCCGCGAAGCGCGAGTTCAGCGTGTAGTTCTGCGAGGTGTTGTCGAGCTCCGACTCACCATAGGCGCCCGACACGTCGAGGTTGATCGAGTCGGTGATGCCGAGACGGATGCCCGCCTTATAGTCGAAGATCGTCGTGGTGTAGCGGCCGACACGCGGACCGACTTCCGGGGTACGACGCGACACGTTGATGTTCGCGGTGCGGAAGTTCGGATCGTTCGGGTCGGTCGCAACCGCGGCAGCGGCGCACTCGGCGGCCGTGAAGCGCGGGACGTAGCCGGTCACGACACCATTGACGACCGGCGCAGCGTTGAAGGCGCAAAGCTGGTTGCGCAGCGCGGTCGGCAGGTACGGGTTGGACAGCGGCACAGCGACAGGCACGCCGAACGCGCCCGACGGTGCGATGATCGTCTCAACGGTGTTCTTCGAGAACAGGCCGCGGCTGTACACTTCGATGTTGTCCGCCAGTTCGTAGCGGCCAGCACCGTAGATGTTGTAGCGCTCAAACGGCGTCTGGAAGATGTTGAACGGGCTGAAGTTGTACGGCGCGTACGCCGTCACTGCGCGGCCCGTGGTCGGATCGATCTGGCGCAGGCCGCCGTTGGCGACAGCCGGATCCGTGCTGGGCAGACCGGTTGCCGGGTCGATCGGGCGCGTGCCGGAGATCGACGAGGGGACCGCGGTGCCCGAGCCGGCGAGGGCCAGATTGTTCGGCGTGAAGGAGTTCAGCGCGAGGATCGAGAAGTCGCGATCGCCCTGATAGACGGGGTCGGCCTGCTGGTAGCCAACCGACAGAACCACGTTGCCGCGGCCGTCGTCCATGTTGGCACCGATGGTGAGGTCGGCACGGAAGTAGGCGCCATCGCCACGCTCGGTGATCTGGTTCGAGACGTTCGCCTCGATGCCCGAGAAGTCGGAGCGGGTGATGAAGTTGATGACGCCCGACACGGCGTCGGCGCCGTAGGTGGTGGCGGCGCCGCCGATCAGCGAGTCAACGCGCTCGACGAGGGCGAGCGGGATGTTGTTGAGGTCGACGCGGCCGACGAGGCCCGAGGGGGCGATGCGGCTGCCGTCGAGCAGGACGACGTTACGGAACGAGCCGAGACCACGAAGGTCGGCGTACGATGAACCGCCGTTGCCGTTGTTCACGGCCGAACCGATCGACGCAACGTTGCCCGGGAGGTCGCGCAGGACCTGCTCGGCGGTGTTGGTCTGACGCAGGCTCAGCTCTTCCTGGCCGACGACGGTAATCGGGCTGGATGCCACAAGGTTGGGGTTGCGGATCAGGGTGCCGGTGACGACGATGTCGCCGGTGGTGTTCTCAGAAGCCGGGGGAGCAGCGTCCTGGCTCGAAATCCCGGCAGCAGGCGCAGCAGGATCGTTGCTCTGGATACCAGTCTTCGGCTGATTGGCGGGATCGGCGTCCTGCGCGAACGCGGTGCCCGACGCCATCACGGCGCCGACGAACAGCGTCGTCGTCAACAGGCGCGAACGAAGATTTGTGCGCATGCATTTTTCCCTTTTTGTTGCCCCGGTCCAACCCGGTTTTGCGGCATTCCCAATGTGCAATCGACCAAGATCGACCCACATAGGTCAGGGGCTAGAACGCTATTCATCGTGCCGCAATGTTTGCTCTGCGCAACTGCAACATTGCGGCGCATGTGTAACAGGAAGGCAACAGTTTAGTGTCTGCCTTGTCCGTTTTAGCGACACACTCTATCCCCAATCAGGGTTTGGGAGATGCAAAATGGCAGGGTGGGGCATTGTGATGGCGGGCGCAGGCGCCATGATGATTGCAGGAACTGCAAGCGCGGCCGGGCAGGACGCCGCGGGGGAGCGCGTGCTACAATCCTTCGCGCAATGCCGGACGCAGGCCGACCCTGCGCAGCGGCTCGCCTGTTTCGATTCCGCCGCAGCGGCGCTGGAGCAGGCGGTGAAGGCGAAAGACGTGCGGATCGTCGACCGGACCGACGTGCGAAAGGCACGCCGCTCGCTGTTCGGGTTCACGCTGCCGCGCATCGACCTGTTCGGTGAGCCCGATGAAAAGGATCAGAAGGAGGACTTCGCTGAGGTGAATACCACCGTGGCGAGCACGCGATCGCTGGCGAACAATCGCGTCGAGATCCGGCTGGGCGATGAATCGGGAGCCGTGTGGGTGACCACCGATCCGATGCCCTTCCCGCCCAAGCAGGGCGAGGCGATCCGCATCCGCAAGGGCGTGATGGGCAATTACTTCCTCGCCGTGGACGGCAAGACCTTTCGCGGCATGCGCGTGCGCTGACCGGGAGCGGCCGGCGCACGCGTCGGCCGGCTATCCGGCGGCCAGGGCGGGTAGCACCTGCGCGCGGATCGCCTGTTCGATCCGCTGCGCATAATAATCATAGCCGATTTCCGGCGGATGGACGTCATCCCCGGCGATGTAGAGCGCTGCATTGGCGGTGCCGGACGGCACCCCGACGGCATTGTTCCAGCCGCCGAGCACCCAAGGCGGCGTGGCGGTGGTGACCGGGACGAAGAACGTCAGCGGGTCGACGATAGCGGCGACGGCGGCGGCGAGTGCCTGCTCCGTCGCACGCGCCCCAGGCAGATTGATCGACGGCACGCCCACGACAATGATCGGCGCGGGCGTGCCGCCACGCAACGCGCGCAGCATGGCCACGGCCGCCGCCTCCACCGTCGCGGGTGAATAGCCAACGTCATTGGTCGATCCCATCACGAGCACCGCATCCGGCCGAAGCGCCAGCGCCTGCGGGACGCGATCGACAAAGGTGCGCAGGCCCGCACCCGTGTTGCAATAACCCGTCCCGCCGACCGACAGGTTCCAGGTGTCACGCCAGCCGAGCCGCTTGCCCAGCAGCTGTGCGATCGACCCGCCGGCCAGCCACGGGCCATAGGACGAGCCGGCATTATAGCTGTCGCCGATCACCACCAGGCGCGGGTCCGATGCCGGCGCCGCGGTGACCGTCGCCGCGGTGCCGGTCTGCGCGCAGCCGAACTGCGCCGCGCTCTTGCCGGTTTCGAGCTCGTACCGGCGCATCCGGCGGCCGCTGCTCATCGTCCAGTCGATCATCAGCCACTGATCCTGGCCTCCGATCACGATGCTGCCGGGATGGAGATACCGCTCCTCCACCAGCACGCGCAGCTGCGCCGAATTGGCGGGAAGGAAGAGCGCCAGTCGATCGGCATCGCTGTCAAAGGCGACCGAGGCCCCCGCGCACGTCATCATATCCGGCTTCGCTTCCAGCGTTTCCAGCGACCAGAAACTGGCGCGCAGCGGCACCGGGCGCGCGCCGCGCACAGCGTAAGCGCCGGGGACGAGCGCGGGCAGCCAGTTGGCGCCGAGCGCGGGATTGCTGGTCAGCAGCGTGACCACTGGGGCGCCATCGGCCGCATCGGGATGCCGCGCCCCGCCAAGGCAGGTCCAGTAGAGGCCGCCCGTTCCGTCGGGGAGATATTGCCCATGGTGCCGCCCGGTCGGTCCGGGGCCAGTCGCGGGGGCCACCCCGCCGATCCCGCACATGTACCAGGCGCCCGCATGCGCGACGACCTGCCCCGGCGCATAGGCGCTGCCCGGCGCATAGGCTGGCGGCGCGAGCCAGGGCGGCGCGGTCGCCGGGTTGCGCCCCTGCGCGCTGTCCGCCGCACGAAGCAATCGCGCATGCCGCGCGGCGGCGCGCTGGGTCGCCCGCGCCTGCACCGCCAGGCCGCGCGCGATCAGGTCCGGGCCGCTCATTGCGCCACCCGATAGGTCAGCGCGCCACCCAGCAGCGTGACGGCAAGATAATAGGTCGCGCCCGCCTCGCTCTCGTCCGCCACCGCCTCGTTGGTGCCGCCGACAAACCGTCCCCAGCGCTCACCGGCGATCGTCAGCGGCAGCATGGTTGCCCCGCCATCGGCCGAGCGGAGGAAGTCGACCTGCCCCTGCCATTGGCCGGACAGGCTCAGCCAGATGGGCCGATCCAGCTCCGGCACGAATGGCCCTACGATGGCGCTGCTCACGATCGTGCCGCGAGCGGCGCAGACTGCGCCGGGCGGCGCACCGCGTGCACCGGCAACGGATTGTCCGCCTGTACCGCCACCGCGGGCCCATCGACGGCACCGAACGCCACCGCATATTGCGGGACGAACCCCGCTGGTACTTCCACTTCCGCGACCATCGCACGCCTCCTGTTGTTCGTGCTATGTTCTACAGCGGGCAGGTAGATGTAGGACAGGCGTGCGTCAGGCGCGGTGCTGATCGATCAGCTGCAGGAGGTGATCGGCCGCAGCCTCAATACGAAAGCGGGTGGCGAAGCAATGGCGCGCGCGCCGCCCCATCACGCTTCGCTGGCGGACAGGAAGCGCGCAAAATCGGGACAGCATCGTCGCCGTATCGGCGGCAGTGGCCGGGGCCACCATCCCGGCGCCATCGGCCAGGATCTCGCGCCAGATCGCGACCTGATCGCTCACCAGCACTGGCGTGCCGGCGGCCAGCGCCTCCGCCACGGCGATCCCGAAATTCTCCTGATGTGACGGCAGCACGAACGCCGCCGCTGCGCGCAGGGCGCCCGCCTTTGCGGCGCCCGAGAGCATGCCCGGAAAATGGACGCGGTCGCGGATGCCCAGCCGGGCAACGCGGTCGCGAAGCCCGGCGACCAGCGCCGCCTCGTCGGGGCCGGCGATCACCAGGTCGATGCCGGGGTCACGCCGCGCGATCGTGGCGAACGCCTCCACCAGCAGGTCGCACCCCTTCTTGCGGTGGATGCGGCCAAGAAACAGCAGAAAGGGGCGCTGGCCCAGCGCTGGGATCTGCTGGCGAAACGCTTGGATCTGCGTGGCCGGATCCCCCGCCAAGTCCGCCGTGCCATAAGGCGTGATCACCGCATTCATGCGCCACGGCCGGAACCCGCCCTCCGCCCGCCGTCGTTCCTCCTCCGTGGTGAACAGCACAGCACGCGCGCCGGCCAGCAGCGGACCTTCCGCCCACCACCAGCTCAGCTGTTTGCCGAGATGCTTGAGCGGCATCGTCCGGCGAAACCATGGGTCGAGCATGCCATGCGGAAAGACAAAATAGGGCACGGGCCCGCCGGCCAGCGCCTGCGCCGCGCCGCGCGCGCCATAGCGCCACAGGCCCGAGACGATCACCGCGTCATAGCCCCGCGCATGGCGCTGCAGCCAGGGGACCATCGCGGGCGAATAGCGATACAGCTGCCGCGGATTGCGGCCGCGCGGCGGGCCGAGCGGCACGATTGCGCCCGGGTAATCCGGCAAGTGAAATTCGTCCGGCGGATCGAGCGTCAGCAGGTCCTGCCGATGTCCCTGCCGCGCCCACACTTCGCCCAGCCGGCGCGCGCCCTCGATAGGGCCGCCGGCGCGCGGGTCGGCGCTCGTGATGATCCGCAGCACGCGGGTCATGCAGCCTCCGCGAAGCGGATCGTGCGCGCTCGGATCGCGGCCGCAGGATTGCCGCGATAAACGGTCCAGGGCGCCAGATCGGCGAAGGCACAGCCCCGCGCGCCGAGCACCGCACCCTCGCCGACGGTAACGCCGGGGCCGACGAACGCCTCGGCCGCGACCCAGGCGCGCGCGCCGACGATGATCGGCCGTGTGTGGAGCGTGAAGGCGGGATCCTCGCTATCGTGCGTGCCGGCGCACAGATGCGCGCGTTGCGAGACGATGGCGAACCGCCCGATCGTCACCTTTCCCATCGAATAGATGTGCGCGCCCGGCCCAATCGTCGCATGATCGCCGATCGCCAGATTGGCCGGAGACCAGATGCGGGCGCTGCCATAGACATTGGCGGTCGGTGCGACCTGCGCGCCGAATGCCCGCAGCACCAGCCGGCGCCATGCGCGCAGCGGCGGCGGGGTCCATCTGATCAAGAGCAGCCAAGCGACGATCCAGCCGGCACGATACAGCCGGTTGCGGAGCGGAAAGCTGGCGCCCCCCTCCCACATCGGCGCGCCACGCGCGTCGTGCGACTGAGTCATCGCCCCTGTTCCCCCTGCTCCCCGACACGAACGCTAGGGGCTGCGCGAAGCGCGCGCAATCATTCAGGTTAACCATGTTCCGCGCTTGCTCATCATGCTCTCGACGGGCGACCGCGCGCTGCCTAGGCTGGGCACAGACAGGGAGGAGAGGGCACGGTCGTGAGGGGGCTCGGCTGGCTATATCTGCTGGCGCTCGCTGGGCTTGGCGGCGTGCAGCTCGCCCTGCGCGCCGACGTCTGGCTGCTGGCGATCCTGCTGCTGATCGCGGCCGCGGCGCTATTGCCGCTGACGCGCGGCGGATGGCGGGTGTCCGACGGCCTGTACGCGATCATGACCGTCTATTTCGGCACGGGCGCCCTGGTGGTGAAGACGCTGGCGGGGCAGCCGGTGCAATCCAACCTGCATGTGCCGGATCTGTCCGCCGCCTATCTTCTGGCCGGCTTCGGCTCGATCACCATCGGCTACGGGCTGAGCCAGGGGGTGCGCCGGCCGCTCCGCTTCGCCCGCGCGCTGCGCCGCGTGACCGGGCACGAACCCAATCTGCGCCGGTTCGCGGTACCGATCTTCGCGCTGGGTGCGATGTTCCTGCTCCTCCAGACACAGTTTCGCGCGATCGCCGTGTCGGGCGGCTTCACCGCTGGGGGATTTGGCGGCTTTGGCACCTTCTACCCGCTGCTGATGCTGGGCGCGGCAATGCAGGCGGCGCTCGTCATCCGGCGCCCTGACCAGCGACGCCACGGGCTGGTCCTCGCAGCGATGGCGGCGACGATCCTCGCGCTGACGCTGGCCGACAACACCAAGCGGACCTTGTTCGATTTCCTGTTCGTCGTCGCGCTTGCCTTCGTGGCGCTGAACGGGCGTGTCCGCTGGCGTTGGGTGGTGCCGGGCAGTATCGCCGCCGCCTGTATATTCGCCCTGCTCCTTCCCGCGATTCAGATCGTGCGCACCGATCCCGACGTGCGTGGCACGGCGCGGATCGCGGCGACGTGGGACGTGCTGCGCGCGCATGGCTTCAGCGCGTCGCGGCTCAGTGCAGCACAGGCGCGGGTCGCCACCGGCTATCGCTTTGCCTGGACCGACAGCTACGTCCACCCGCTGACCTGGAACAGCGAGCGTTTCACCATGATCCAGCCGATCGACCAGGTCGCGCGCGGGCTGGCGGAACACGGCACGATGGGCAGCGCTGACCTGTGGCGCGATCCCGCGGAAGCGCTGCTGCCCGGCTTTCTGATCAGGAAATCGCTGGTGACCGCGCCAGACCGGATCGCCTGGCATTACGGCTTCCGCGCCAAGGGGTCGATCGCGCGGCCGGTCGTCGGGCTGATCGCCAGCAGCCTGGCGGCGTTCGGGCTGGCCGGCGTGCTGCTGCTGCCGGGCGCCACCGCCGCGATCAGCTTCACCCTGCTCGACCTCGTGGGCGGGCGCCTCTCCGGCAACGTCTGGGGGGTGTTCCTGCTCGCTGCCACCGCCTTCCTCGCAGAGCGCGAGGCGAGCACCATGCTGGCCTTCTTCTGCCGCAGCTTTCCCTTCATCCTGATCGTCGGCGGGGCGCTGCTGCTGGTCGCGCGGCGGCCGCGACGGGCGACGGCAGCGGGCGGTGGGCGGGACTATGCGCCGATCAGCGCGCGGAGATTGGCGACAAACGCCGGCGCGGAATAATGCTGCGCGATTCGGGCGCGCCCGGCGGCGGCCATCGCCTGGGCGAGCGCGGGATCGTCGAGCAGGCGACGCAGCCGCTCGGCAAGCGCCGCTATGTCCGCCGGATCGATCGTGAAACCATCGATGCCATCGCGGATCACCTCCCCCGCCGCGCCGTGGCACGATCCGACAACCGGCAATCCAGCGGCCCACGCCTCCAGATAGACGATGCCGAATCCCTCCTTTGAAGAGGGAAGGGCAAAGACGCTGGCGACGGCAAAGGCATGCGCCAGCGCGGCAGGATCGAGCGCACCGGGCAGGTCGACACGCCCCGCGACGCCCAGCATCTCGGCCAGCCGCCGCAGAGAATCGCGCAGCGGCCCCTCCCCTACGATCATCAGCCGGGCGTCGGGGATGAGCGGCAAGGCGCGGATCAGCGCATCGAGGTTCTTCGCCCCCTCCGCCGCACCCAGTCGGCTGACCGCCAGCACCAGCCGCTCGCGCTTGCCCGGTGCTGGCGGGGCATCCGGTGGCAGATCCACGGCGTTGGGGAAGATCGTGAAACGTGCATGGGGCAACCCGAACGCCGCGGCCATGCGATCGCGCGAATAGCCGCTCACCACCGCCACCTGGCTGATCGTGCGGGACAACAGCGCCGGTTCCCAGCGACGCACCGCGCGATAGGTGGGGTCGCCCCACACCTCGATCCCGTGCGCGAACAGGATGCGCCGGCCGCGCGGGCGGACCAGCCGGTGAAGCGCAGCCAGCGGCAGCAGGTTGACATGGCCGATCAGCAGCAGGTCGGAGGCGGGGAGCAGGCGAAGCGCCCTGCGGGCGAAGCGCCAGTCGCCCTCGTCCGCCCGCATCACCACGTCGGCAGGCACGGAAAGGCTGGCCAATGCCGCGGCGACGCGACGGTTGAACGCCTGGATCCCGCCATGGCCATGCGCGGCAATGCCGACAAACAGCGCGCGGCCTTGGCCCGGCGGGTTACCCATGCCGCCGCCGACCCGTGAACAGGCAAAGCGCGACCATTGCGAGATGCGCGGCCGCCAGCGCACCGGCGATCCCGCTCAATCCGTAGCACGGCGCGAGCAGCCAGGCGGCACCCACGCCCGCGAGCGCGAGTGCCGCGAAGCCGATCGCGAGCCGCGCGTGGCGGTTGATCGCTGCGACCGGGCTGAACAGCGCCGACCAGATCATCTCGGCGACCACCGCCAGCACCAGCCACAGGAGGAACGGCGCGGCGACGCGGACGGCATCATGCGTCAGCAGCGCGACCGCCGCGGGGGCGAGCAGGATGATGGCGGCGGCATAGCAAAAGGTGGCGACGAGCGTTGCGCCAACATGCCAGCGGAACAGCACGGATGCCGCCGCCCGCGCGCCCTTGCCGTGAAGCGCGGCATATTCGCTGACCACGCTGTTGTTGATCATGTTGATCGCGGCCGTCCCGAGCCGCGCGACCGTGCGGGTCGTGGCAAGGGCCACCGTCGCGCCGGCACCCAGCAGGCTGCCGGCGACGAGCACGGGCCCTTGCAGCAGCAGGGCGTGGCCGACCGGCATCGCCATGTACGCCAGCGCGGGTCGCCAGAGCGCGGACGCTGTGGCGCGATCGGCCGCCCGCCAGCCCAGCGCCAGCCAGCCCGCGGTGCCGCGCAGCCAGCGATAGGCGGCGAGAAGGAACAGCAGCCTGATCGCGACCATGGCGGCTGCCGCCGCCACCAGCCCGCCACCGGCCAGCGCGGCGCCGGCAATCGCCGCGCCTTCCCCCAGCCGTGCCGTCGCCGCCCAGGCTACTTCGCTCGCCGGACGATTCTCGGCCCTGATCCCGGCGCAGACCAGCAGGAACAGCTGGTAGGCGGCCATGTTCAGCGCCAGCAGCAGCAGCGCCGCTCGCGCGGTGCCGGGCGCCACCCCCGCCAGCCCTGGCAGCATGTCAGGGTCGAACAACAGGATCAGCGCAGCGCTCCCCATCAGCAGCGGCGGCAACAATGCGCACAGTAGCGCAAAGACCGTGTGGAAGATGCGCAGCGCCTCGTCCCGCCGCCCGCCCGCGACGGCCATGACCATCGCGTTCTTGGCGACGAACGTCAGGCCGAAGTCGCTGAAGCTGAGGTAGAGGGGCACGGCCGACAGCACCAGCCACGCGCCGTACAGCGACGTTCCCCAGGCGCGAAGCAGCACCGGGACCAGCGCCAGCTGAACCGCCAGCGTGACCAGTTGGGCATAGCCCTGCGCAGACAGCGTGCGCCCCAGGCGGCGCGTGATCGACCGGTCAAGCGCGCGCAGCACCGCGCCCGCCCCGATCCGCCGCGCCCGCGCACCCCATCCGCCGCGTCACCCGAGGCGGCCGAGCCACTCCACCAGCAGGCGATTGACCACATCGGGGCGCTCTTGCTGCGTCCAATGGCCGCAGCCCTCGAGCAAATGGCCCTCGACGCCCGGCACATGCGGGCGCATCAGCGCGATTGGATCGGGCACCGCCCCGAACAAGGTGGTCGCGGGGTCGCGGGTGCCGCCGATGAACAGCGCGGGCTGCTCGATCCGGCGATCCTTGTACGGCTGCAGCCAGGCGAAATCGCGCTCGTGGTTGCGGTAACGGCTGATCGGCCCGAAGAAACCCGAGCGGACGAACTCACCGACATAATAATCGAGGTCCGCCGGCGTCAGCCACGCCGGGAAAGGATCGGGATCGACCATCCCGTCGAGCAGCGTCGACCCGGCCGGCTTGTTGGGCCAGGTGCCATCGGGCGCGTCGCCGGAAATACCGTAATAGAATTTGCGCAGGAAATCGCGCACATCGCGCTGCGCCTCCTCCTCGGCCGGCCCCACTTCCTGGAACCATTCCTGGTAGAAAAAGCGCCCCTTGTTGGTGAAGGCCTGCCGGAACACCTCGGTGAACGGCCGCGCCGGCACGCCGGCATAAGGCACCGACAGCGCGGCCACCGCGCGAAACCGCTCCGGCCGGGTCAGTGCCGAATTCCACACCTGCGGCGCGCCCCAGTCGTGCCCGACGAGGATGGCGGGGTCAGGCTGAAAGGCGTCGGCCACGGCCGCTATGTCGGAAACCAGATGCTCCATGGCGTAATCCTCGACCAGCCCCGGCCGGTCGGACTGGCCATAGCCGCGCACGTCGATCGCCGCCGCGGTGAAGCCGGCCGCCGCGACGGGGCCCAGCTGATGCCGCCACGAATACCAGCTTTCGGGAAAGCCATGCACCATCAGGACCAATGGACCCGCGCCTTCCACCGCGACACGCAGCCGTACGCGGCCCGTATCGATCATGCGAAATTCGGGCATCCACTCTCTCCTGACGTTTTATTGCTGTTGCGCGTTGAACCATGACAAGTTGCGGAGGGCGAGGCTAGAGACCGCGCCATGTCGCGTATCCTTGTCCCGACCCTCGCCCTTGCCCTGTTGACCACCATCGCCGCCGCGCCGGTCGCGGCACAGACCAATCACGACGAGGCGCTGTGGGTCAATGCCACGGTGATGGGCCGCATTTCCGGACCGCTGGTATATTTCGCCGAGGTGCAGCCGCGCGTAACGGACGGTGTATCGCGGCTGTCGCAGGTGCTGCTGCGCCCGGCGATCGGCTATCAGATCTCGCCGGCGGTGACGGTGTATCAGGGCTATGCCCATGTCATCGAGCCGCTGGAAAACAGGCCCGACCGCAGCGAGGACCGGTTGTTCCAGCAAGTGACGTGGAATGTCGGCAAGATCGGCCAGCTGGAGGTGCAATCGCGCACCCGGCTGGAACAGCGCTGGCGCTCCGACGGTGACGGCATGTCGCTGCGCGCGCGGCAGATGATGCGGTTCGAGTATCCGCTCGCGCCGGGCACCAGGCGAGTCGCGGCGCTGGGATCGGTGGAGGGCTTTGTCGGCCTGAAGTCAGCCGATTGGGGCGGCGTCACCGGGTTCGATCAGGTGCGCACCTTTGTGGGGCTGGAAATCCCGCTGCCGGGCACGTCGACGCTGGAGGCGGGATATCTCAACCAGACCCGCGACGCGTCCGGGCGCCGCGTCGACATGGCGCACGTCGCTTCACTGACGCTGTTCGTTCGCCTTTGACCTGAACGAAGGGCGCGGAAGCTCAGCTGCTGCGCTTCGCCTTCGCCCCCGCCAGCGCCGACAGCACGCCGCGCATGGTGCGCACTTCCTGGCTGGTCCATGCCGGCTTGGTCAGCAACGTCCGCAGCGTGCGGCGTGTCGCCGGCGTGCGATCGGGCGGAAAGAAGAAATTCGCCTGTTCCAGCATCGTATCTAGCTGGCCGATCAGCCCCTCCAGCTCCTCCTGCGGGGCGGGCGGATCGAGCGTCACTTCCGGCGGTGACGCGAGCGCCTCGCCCTTTGACCATTCATAGGCGACCAGGATCACCGCCTGGGCGAGGTTGAGGCTGCCGAATTCGGGATTGATCGGCACCGTCAGGATCGTGCGGGCGAGCGCGACGTCGTCGGTTTCCAGCCCCGATCGTTCCGGCCCGAACAGGATCGCGCTGCGCCCCGCCGCGCCGCGCATGTCGGTCGCCGCCTGTTCGGGCGTTACCACCGGCTTGGTGATCCCGCGCTTTCGCACCGTCGTCGCATAGACGTTGGGGCAGTCGGTCACCGCCTCCGCCACGCTGTCGAACACCCTGGCCTGTGCCAGCACGATGTCCGCGCCCGAGGCGGCGGGGCCCGCGGCGGGATTGGGCCAGCCGTCGCGCGGCGACACCAGGCGCATTTCGGTCAGCCCGAAATTGAGCATCGCGCGCGCCGCCTTGCCGATATTCTCGCCCAGTTGCGGACGGACGAGAACGATGACGGGGGGTTGGAAAGAAGCCATGGTGCTGCGCCTATCCGCCAAGGGTCGCGTTCGACAAGTATCGCAGCGGCGCTCGGGCGCCTCAGCCGCGCGCCGCTTCCTCCACGGTGCCGGCGAACTCCTCGAAATCGCGCGCCTCGCTGAAATCGCGATAGACGCTGGCGAAGCGGATATAGGCGACCGAATCGAGGCCCTTCAGCGCCTCCATCACCATTTCGCCGATCCGCTTGGACGTGACCTCGGCCTCGCCGCTGGTTTCCAGCTGGCGCTGGATGCCGCTGACCAGCCGCTCGATGGCGAGGCCGTCGAGCGGCCGCTTGCGCGCCGCGATCCCGATCGATCGCAGCAGCTTCTCGCGATCGAACGGCTCGCGCCGATCCTCCGACTTCACCACGGTCAGCTCACGCAGCTGGATGCGTTCAAAGGTGGTGAAGCGCGCGGCGCAGCCCTCGCACTGACGACGGCGGCGGATCGCGGCGCCATCGTCGGTCGGGCGGCTGTCCTTCACCTGGCTCGCATCATGGCCGCAGAAGGGGCAGCGCATCGTTCAACTCTTCTGGTTGGACGCCCCCGCCGCAGCCGCGACAGGGACGCAGGATGACAGGATCAGATCTTGTCCCGCCGGGCATAAGCGACACCGGCACCGACAAGCGCGCCCAGCACCGGGCCGACGAACGGCACCGGAATGGCGATGACCGCGCCGATCGCGCCGTACTTGGCCATCTTCTTGCCGAGCCCCGGCGTGTTCTGGACGGTGGTCTGGACTTCCTCGATCTTGGACACGTTCACCTCACTTGTAGATGGGGAAACGAGCGCACAGCGCGCGAACTCGTTCCCGCACGGCCGCCTCGACCTCGGCATCGCCCTTCTCGCCCTTCTTGGCCAGACCGTCGAGCACGTCGGCGACCATGTTGCCGATCTCGCGGAACTCGGCCGTGCCGAAACCGCGGGTCGTGCCCGCCGGGGTGCCGACGCGGATGCCGCTGGTCTTCACCGGCGGCAGCGGATCGTTGGGGATGCCGTTCTTGTTGCAGGTGATGCCGGCACGCTCCAGCGCCTCGTCCGCATCCTTGCCGGTGACGCCGAGCGGGGTGAGGTCGACCAGCGCCAGATGCGTGTCGGTGCCGCCGGACACAATCGCCGCACCGCGCTCCTTCAGTGTTGCCGCCAGCACCTTGGCGTTTTCCACCACTGCGGCGGCATAGCTCTTGAACTCCGGCTGCAGCGCCTCGCCGAACGCCACTGCCTTGGCGGCGATGACATGCATCAGCGGGCCACCCTGGAGCCCCGGGAACACCGCCGAGTTGATCTTCTTCGCGATCGCTTCGTCATCGGTCAGGATCATGCCGCCACGGGGGCCACGCAGCGTCTTGTGCGTCGTGGTGGTGACGACATGCGCATGGCCGAACGGGGTCGGATGGACGCCGCCAGCGACGAGGCCCGCGAAATGCGCCATGTCGACCATGAAGAACGCACCGACCTTGTCCGCGATCGCGCGGAAGCGGGCGAAATCGATGTGGCGCGGATAGGCCGAACCGCCGGTGATGATCAGCTTGGGCTGTGTCTCGATCGCCTGACGCTCGACCGCGTCATAATCGATCAGGTGCGTGTCCGGCGTGACGCCATATTGCACGGCGTTGAACCACTTGCCGCTCATCGCCGCGCGCGCGCCGTGCGTCAGGTGCCCGCCCGAATCGAGGCTGAGGCCCATGATCGTGTCGCCCGGCTTCACCAGCGCCAGCATCACCGCGCCATTCGCCTGCGCGCCCGAGTGCGGCTGCACATTCGCAAAGCCGCAGTTGAACAGCTGCTTCGCGCGATCGATCGCGAGCTGCTCCACCTCATCGGACGGGTGGCAGCCCTGATAGTAACGCTTGCCGGGATAGCCCTCGGCGTACTTGTTGGTGAAGACCGAGCCCTGCGCCTCCAGCACCGCCTTGGAGACGATGTTCTCGGACGCGATCAGCTCGATCTGAGTCTGCTCACGGTCCAGCTCATGCTCGACACCGGCGAACACCGCGGGATCAGCATCGGCGAGACCGCGGGTGAAGAAGCCGCCCTCGACAGCATAAGGCGTCTGAACCTCGTTCAGCGTGGTTGGGTTGGTGCTCATGCTGGCTCCTTCTGGAAATCAGGCGCGCCGAGCTTGTCGACGCGGGGGGCGTGGCGGCCGCCGGCAAAGGCGGTGTCGAGGAAGGCGGTGACGCAGGCCTTGGCCATGTCCTCGCCGATCAGGCGGGCACCAAGCGCGATGGCATTGGCGTCATTATGCTCGCGCGACAAAGCGGCGGCGAGCGGATCGGACACGAGCGCACAGCGCAGCGCGGGATTGCGGTTCACCGCGATCGAAATGCCGATGCCCGAACCGCACAGCGCGATCCCGCGCTCGGCCTTACCCGCGGCGACCGCTTCGGCCAATTTGTATCCGTAATCGGGATAATCGACCCGCGCGTCGGTGTCGGGCCCGAGGTCCAGCACATCATGCCCGGCCTCGCGCAGCCAGGCGACAAGCGTCGCCTTCAGCGACACGGCGGCGTGATCGGAAGCGACGGCGACTCGCATGAGGTTCAGCGATGCTCTCGGCAGTGGTGGATGCGCGGCCCTTTAGCCGCGGTGTCACGATAATGCCACCGTCGCGATCGCCATGCTCGCCTCCCCCGCGCCGGGACATGGCCGGGCGCGGGGGACAGGGCGCGGATCAGGCGGCCTTGGCTGCCTGGCGGAAACGATGGAGCAGCGGCTCGGTGTACCCCGACGGCTGCTCCACCCCTTCAAAGATCAGCGCGCGGGCAGCGCGGAAGGCATGACCGTCCCAGTCGAGCGAGCGATACAGCGGGTCGCCCGCATTCTGCGCATCGACCTTCTTCGCCATCCGATCGAGCGCCTCGTCCACCTCATCTTCGGTGCACACGCCGTGGAGCAGCCAGTTGGCGATATGCTGCGAGGAAATACGCAGCGTCGCGCGATCCTCCATCAGTCCCACGTCATGGATGTCGGGCACCTTGGAACAGCCGACGCCCTGGTCGATCCAGCGCACGACATAGCCAAGTATCCCCTGGCAGTTATTGTCCAGTTCCTCGCGGATCTCCTCCGGCGTCCAGTTGCGACCCGGCGCCGCGAACGGCACGGCCAGCAGCTTCGCCAGCGGCGGCGGCGCCTCGCCCGCGATCTCCTTCTGCCGCGCGAACACGTCGACCTGATGGTAATGCAGCGCGTGGAGCGTCGCCGCGGTGGGCGACGGCACCCAGGCGGTGTTGGCGCCGCTCTTCGGGTGTGCGATCTTCTGCTCCAGCATGTCGGCCATCATGTCCGGCGCGGCCCACATGCCCTTGCCGATCTGCGCCTTGCCGGAAAGGCCACAGGCAAGGCCGATGCGCACGTTGCGATCCTCATAGGCCTTGATCCACTCCGCGCCCTTCATCTCCGCCTTGCGGATCACCGCGCCGCCGCGCATCGCGGTGTGGATCTCGTCGCCGGTGCGATCGAGGAAGCCGGTATTGATGAAGGCGATCCGGTCGCGCACCGCATGGATGCAGGCGGCAAGATTGGCCGAGGTGCGGCGCTCCTCGTCCATCACGCCGACCTTGATCGTGTGGCGGTCGAGGCCGAGCAGATCCTCCACCGCATCGAACAGCCGGTTGGTGAACGCCGCTTCGTCCGGCCCATGCATCTTGGGCTTCACGATATAGATCGATCCGGTGCGGCTGTTCTGCAGCGTGCCGAGCCGCTTCAGATCATGCAGCCCGATCAGCGAGGTGACGATCGCGTCGAGGATCCCCTCCGGCGCGTCGCTGCCATCTTCGAGGCGCAGCGCGGGCGTCGTCATCAGATGGCCGACGTTGCGCACGAACAGCAGCGAACGGCCCGGCAGCGTGAAGCTAGAGCCGCTCGGCGATTGATAGGTCCGATCGCCGGCCAGCTTGCGGGTCAGCGTCGCGCCGTTCTTCTCGAACGTCTCGACAAGATCGCCGCGCATCAGGCCCAGCCAGTTGCGGTACGCCGCGACCTTGTCCTCCGCATCGACCGCGGCGACCGAATCCTCGAGGTCAACGATCGTCGTCAGCGCCGATTCGAGGATCACGTCGGCGATGCCGAACGGATCGGTCTTGCCGATCGGGGACTCGCGATCGACCACGATCTCGATGTGCAGCCCGTTATGGACGAACATCACGCCCTTATCGAAGCGCGCGAAGCGATGCGGGCAGTCACCGCCCGTCAGCGCCGCTTCCCAGCCCGGCAGCGTTTCATCGAGGAACGCCCGCGCCCGCGCGATCACCTGCGCGCCGCGATCGGCATCATAGCCGCCCGGCTTCGCCTTCCCCGGCAGCGCATCGGTGCCGTAGAATGCGTCGTAAAGGCTGCCCCAGCGCGCATTGGCGGCGTTCAGCACGAAGCGCGCGTTGAGGCTCGGCACCACCAGCTGCGGCCCGGCCATGGTGGCGATTTCGGGATCGACGTTCTCGGTGCCGATGGTGAACGGCGCCGGCTCTGGCACGAGATAGCCGATCTGCGTCAGGAACGCCTCGTCGACCGGTTCTCCGGCCATATAGCGCGCGTCGATCGCCGCCTGCAGCTCCTCGCGCCGGGCAAGCAGCGCCTTGTTCTCCGGCGTGAAAAGATCGAATATCGCCGCCGCCCCCTGCCAGAAGGCGTTAGCCGAGATGCCGGTGCCGGCAAGCGCCTCCTCCTCGACAAAGGCGGCGAGGCGATCATCGACCGAAAGGCCGGCGCGGGTCTGCATGGGGATTCCTCCTGACGTTACCAACAGCGCCTGGGGAGGGCACCGCCGCGATTAGTCGATGCCGCGGTGGGAGTGCAACGCCCAATTCCGCCCCGAGGTCCGCCCGGGGAGGATTGATCGGGCCGGATCAGGAGGCGCGTTTCCACACCATCAGTTCGCCCTCGGCAACCACTTGGCCGGCCGTTCCGACCGGTTCGGAACTGCCATCGCTGAGGAAAGCGATCGTCGCCGCGTCGCTCGCCGGCACCTGCGCCAGCGTGCGCTTCCCATCCGGCAGCTTCGCCACGACCACCCCGGCCTTTGCCGAACCGTCACGGTTGTAGAACACGGTGTAGGTCTCGACCTCAGCCGGTCCGCTATAGTCCTTCACCAGTTCCGGCACCGCGCCGCGCGCAGCATCCGCCTCCGCCTGCAGGTCGAACGCATGCGCCTCCCCCGCGCCCGGCAGCGGCTTTGTGCCGAGCACGATCGCGTGATTGTGCGTGGCAAAGCCGCCATTGGCGAACAGCAGCCCCTTCTCGCCCTCGCCGGCGCGCAGGGCGTCGACCATCTCGGCCACGGCATGCGCCATGTAATTGCCGATCGGCCCGCCGCCGAAGGTGAGGCCACCGAACACCGTCGCGGGCTTCTCCACCGGCCAGCCGATCACCCGCCGCGCCATCTTGGGCACGCAGGGGAAGCAGGAATAAAGCTCGACCAGGTCGAGATCGTCCGCCGTCATCTCGTTGAACTCGAGCGTGCGGCGGAGGCACACTTCCATGCTGGGCGACGTGTCGTAGCGGTCACGAGCGAGAAAATCGTCCGCCTCATGCGCGCTGGCGCCGCGCCCGACATAGATGATCCGCTCCTCCGGCACGCCGCGCCGTCGTGCTTCGGCAAGGCTGGTGACGATGAAGCCGGCGCCCTGATTGACGCTCGAATTGGCCACCATCAGCTTGGTGTAGGGGAAGGCGATCGGGCGATTGTCCGCGGTCGGCTCGACGATCTCCTGCGGTGACTTGGGCGCATGGATCCACGCCGCCGGCGTCTGCGCCGCGATCTCGGAAAAGCGTGACCAGATCTCGCCTGACTCACGCTGCCCTTCGTCCAGCGTCTGGCCATAAGCCGCACGCCCGGCATTCTCGTAGAGCGGATAGACGTCGACCGGCGTCGCCAGGCCATAGATCTGGCGATAACCGGGCTTCGCGCCCTTGCTGAGGGTGCGCAGCGGGTTCTGGTCCGCCACGCTCGTCTTCGCCGCGATCGCCGCACGCTGGCTGGCGGTGCGCAGCGCCTCGCCGCCAGTCACCGCCGCGATTTTGATCTCGCCGCGCGCGATCCGGTTCGCCGCCTCGTTCAGCAGCAGGATCGGGCTGTCACCATTGGGACCGACCGATTCATAGACGATCGCCGCCGTCGATCCGATCCCGTCCGCCACCTTCTGCGCCAGCGGATTGTCCTTGCGGAAGCTGATCTGCTGCACGACCGCGACGGAATCGACATCCGCCAGCCAGCCGCCGCCCGCGTCCTTGTCGGCCTCCTCCAGCGCGGCGATCATCAGGCCCAGCGCATCCTTGCCCGCCATCGGATCGGCCGGGCGGTCATTGACCTGCCCGACCCCGACGATGACGGCGACCTTCTCCGGATCAGCCGCCATGTTCAGCGCGCCTTCCACACCGGGGCGCGCTTCTCGGCAAATGCCTTCGGCCCTTCGCGCGAGTCCTCGCTGGTGAAGACGATCTTGGTTTCCTCGCGGTTCTGCGCCCAAGCCGCTTCCTCGCGCTCGACCCGGCCGTTCGAAATGCCCTGCGCCATCCGCTTCGACGCCTGCACCGACAGCGGCGCGTTGACCGCAATCCGCTCGGCCAGCGCGAAGGCGGTGTCGAGCAGCTGCTCACGCGGGGCGACGGCGTTGATCAGCCCCAGTTCCAGCGCGCGATTGGCGTCGATCGGGTCGCCGGTCAGGATCATTTCCATCGCGATCTTCTTGGGCAATTGCTCCGGAAGCCGGAACACGCCGCCAGCGGCCGCAAACAGGCCGCGCTTGGGCTCGGGCAGGCCGAACTTCGCCTCATCAACGGCCACGGCGAGGTCACAGGCCAGCGTGATTTCCAGCCCACCGCCCAGCGCCATGCCGTTCACCGCCGCGATCACCGGCTTGGAAATGGCGTGGCTGACGATCCCGGCAAAGCCCCATGCGGCCTTGGTCTTGTCGTCCGGCGCCAGGCTCTCCCCACGCGACAGCGCGACGAGGTCGGCACCCGCGCAGAACGACTTGTCGCCCGCGCCCGTCACGATGACGACGCGGATCTCTGGATCCTTGTCCGCCGCCTCCAGCGCATCGCCTACGCCCTCATGGACGAAGCGGTTGACCGCGTTGCGCGCTTCCGGGCGGTTGATCGTGATGAGCATCACATTGCCGCGCGTTTCGACGGTGACGGCTTCATTGCCAAGGTCGGCCATATTGATCCCTTTCATGCTGCTTGTTCGATGATCTTCCGGGCCAGCAGCGAAGCGACGCGATCGTCGCTCCACCCCAGCCAATCCTTGATGACGGTGGCGCTGTGTTCGCCGATCCGCGGCGCGGGCCGCTGGTCCGGCGGCGGCACCCGGTCGAAGCGGGTGAGCGCGCCCTCGACGATGAACGGGTCGGGCAGCAGCGGGTGCCGCGCGGTGCGAAACGTGCCGAGTGCGCGAAACACGGGAAGGTCGGGAAGGTCCACCACGCGGACCATCATGCCCGCCGCCAGCCCGACCGACTGAAGCTGCGCCATCACGTCTCCGGCTGCCTGCGATCGCGACCATTGTTCGGGCTCGTCGCCGGTGATCGCATGCAGGGCCCGGCGATCCGTTGCGTCACGCAGCGTCACGACGCACCATTCGTCGTCGCCAGCGCAGGGAAGAAGACGATCCTCCGCCGGATCGTCGCTGACCGTCAGTCCCTGCGCGCGGGCGGCGGCGGCGGCGATCTCCACTGCCTTGTGCCCCAGCATCACTTCCGCCTGGCTGACGCTCGCCGTCCCGCCGGTGCCGGTGCGCATCCGCCGGATCAGCAGCGCCAGCGCGCCGATCGCGCTGATCCGGCCAGCGACGTGATCGGGATAGACGGTGACCGTGTCGGAGAAGCTGTCGGGCTCGCCCGGATAGGTCCATTGCGTGCTGAGCCCGGCGGAGGCGCGCACCAGCGGGCCATAGCCGAGCCGACGCGACCAGGGCCCGGTCGGCCCGAAGGCGGAGCTGTCGACGCTGACGAGCCCCGGATTGGCCTCAGCCAGCGTCGCGGCATCCAGCCCCAGCGCGTCGAGCGTGCCGGGCTTGAAGTTCGACAGCAGCACATCGGCCTGCCGCACCAGATCGAGGAACAGCGCGCGTCCCTCCGGCGCCTTGAGATCAATCGACAGACCGCGCTTGTTGCGGTGGCCCGCGGCAAAGGTCAGGCTGACCGGATCGTCGTCGCGCGACTGGCGCTGGCCGTCGGGGAAAGCGGCATTCTCAACCTTCACCACGTCGGCGCCAAGATCGGCGAGCAGCCGCCCGGCCTCTCCCCCGACGACGATGATTCCCATGTCGAGCACGCGCAGGCCGGCGAGCGGGTAATCGGCCGCTGGCGGCGGATCGAAGCGCGGCCGCGCCGTCGCGAACGCCGTATTCTCGCCTGCCAGCGGGACGCGCGCGGCAGGCGACACCCCGGCGCGCTCACCGTCGATCTCGATCGTGCCGTTGGGGAAGGGCAAGGTGATGCCCGGCGCTATTTCCACCGGCACGAACGCCTCGCGCGCCGTCATCTGCGCCGTCGCGATCGCTTCCTCGACGGTGAGCAGCCCGGCGGCCGGGATTCCGCGCCGCGCCGCCTCTTCCTCGATCTCCGCGCGCGTCTTGTCGGCAAAGAAGCGGGTGATCGCCGGCAGCAAGGTGGTGGAGCGGAAGCGGGTCATCAGCTTCTCCCACTCCGGCCCGGCAAACTCCTCCGGCTCCCCCAGCCAGGCAAACATGCTGCGCCACTGGCGGGGCGCGAGGACGCACAGCCGCACGAAGCCATCAGCGCAGGGCAGGATCGGATAGCGATAGCGTTCGTCGGTTCGCCCGCGCGGCTGCTTCCAGCTTGGCACGCCCGATTGCGCGCTGCCGTTCAGGCCGAAGCCGGGATCAAGCGCCTGCATCGCCGCCTCGAGCAGCGTCATGTCGAGGTGATCGCCCTCGCCCGTGCGCAAGCGGCGGATCAGCGCGCCGAGCGTCGCGACCACCATTTGCGTCGCAGCCGTTTCCAGCGTCAGCCGGCCCGGCGGCAGCAGCGGCGGCCGGTCCGGCAGGCCCGAGCGCGACAGGCTGCCGGTCAGCGCATGGAGCACCGCGTCGCTCGCACGCCAGTCCTTCCACGGGCCGAGGGTGCCGAAATCGCTCAGCGTGACATGAATGATCTGCGGCGCCGCATGGCGTATCGCCGCGTGATCGAGCCCGGGGAGCTGCTCCTCGAGCAGGATGTCCGCCCCCGCCGCCAGCGCCAGGAAGCGATCCTGATCGCGCGGCAGGTCGATCGTGACGGCGCGCTTTCCAAGGTTCGCCGCAACAAAGTCGAGGCTGATGTCGCCGGCCATCGCACCGTTCCGCCGATCCGTGCCCCCGCCGCGGGGCTCGATGCGGATGACCTCGGCGCCCAGTTCCGCCAACAGCCGCCCCGCCGATCCGAGCACGCCGGGAACGGCATCCAATACGCGTATCCCGGTGAGCGGCAGGTCGGTCATAGCGGCCAGGCGAGTTCCCGCCGGGCGGCGCTTTCGCGGTAGAAATCGAGCAGCGGCCGCTCGTCGCCGCGCGTCCGCGCGACCTCGTCATGATGCGCGATCAGCGCCTCGGCCAGCGTCGCCCAGGCGCCGTCCAGCGCGTCCAGCGTCTCGCCCTCATTGGTGACCGGAGCATCGTCGCCGAGCAGCCGGCGCATGTCGGCAATATCGGCGCGGCGCCAGGCGGCGGCCTTTTCCGCCTCCTGCGCGCCGAGCAGCGCGAGCAGCGCCGCCACCGTCAGCGTCGATCCGGCGAAGGCATCGCTCGCACCCACCTTCTCCCCCGCCCCGGCCGCCGCGATGCCAGCACCGATCAACACCTGCGCCAGATCGCTGGTGGGGAGGACCGGCACCGGATCGAACACCGATCCGCCAAGCTGCGCGGCGATGATCGCCTCCTGCCGCCGCGCGGTGTACCAGCCCGAGACCGCCAGCACCGGATCCTGCCGCCCGCCGTCGACGAACTCGCGAAAGGCGGAGATCCAGATCGCCATTCCCTTCACCGATGCGAACAACGACCACCAGCGCATTGCCGCGGGATCGACCGTCAGCCCGCTGGCGCGCTCCCAGATCGCGATCGCGTCTGGCCGCGGCAGCATGCCGCTGGCCGCGCCGGGGATGAAATGATCCCAGATCGGGTCCAGCGCCCAGCCCAGATCCTCCAGCGGATCGCCGAGATGCGCCATTTCCCAGTCAAACATGGCGCGCATCCCGCCCGCGCCGTCGTGCATGACGTTGCCGGAGCGGTAATCGCCATGAACGATCGCAACACGCTGCGCCGGCGGCGGCGGATTGGCGCGCAGCCAGCGGATCGCGGCGCGCGCGATCGGCTGCGGCTGCAGCGCGTCCTCCTCGATCACCCCTTCCCAATAATCGAGCGCGATCCGCCAGCATTGGTCGGGCTCGGGCATCGGTACATGGTCGGCGAGCGGCGTGCCGGCCGGATCATGCGCCGCCAGCCGGCCCAGCGCACCAAAGAACGCCTCGCCCAGCGCCGCGCCATGCACGCCGAACGGATCGCGCGCGAAGCTGCTCGCGACTTCGCCGCCCTCGATCCGCTCCATGATGAAGAACGGCCGGCCAAGCTCGGCGCCATCGGGCTCCAGCGCCACCGCACGCGGCACGGGAACGACCCCTGCTGCACTTTGATAAGCGCGAAACTCGGTCGCGCTTTCGGTGTCGATCAGGCCCTTCGCCGGCTCGCGCCGCAGGATCAGCCGGTGAATGTCCGCCCCGGCATGGGCATCGAAGCGATAGGTCTCGCGGCTCGCGCCGCCGGGAATCCGGGTCAGATCCGCCACCCGCACCGGCTGTTCCCAGACACGCGAGAGATAGGCCTCGATCTCGGTTGCGGTCAGCGTGGTCATGCCGGGTCGAGCACGCCCTTGAAGCCCGACGGCGCGTGCGGCCCCATCACGAGCTGTTCGAGCACCCCCTTGCCGCGCCGCACCTTGCCGTCAGGTCCCGTCATGGTGACGGTGGCCAGCGCCTGGACGTGCAGATGGTGCGGCTGCATCGGGTCCATCTCCGCGGGTACGAAATCCTCGCGCTCCACCGTCAGCCCGTCGCCCTGGTGCCGGCCGTGGCTCCACTTGGGGTGGGTATAGCCAAGGCCAAGCATCATGAACTGCTGGCCCAGGTCGAACTCGACCTTCGTTTCCTGACCCTCTTCGTCCTTCAGCGTGACGCTTGCAGCCTGGGCGTGGCGTGATCCCTGCTTCCACTGCACCTGATAGTCGGATTCGAAATGCGTTTCGTCCTCGATCCCGCCGCCCAGCGGCTTCCACGCCGCGCGGCGATTCCAGAAGCGGCCATGCTCGTCGTCGTTGGTGTGAAAATAGAAGTCGCCGTCCTCCATCGCGGTCGGGCTCCACAGCCAGAAGAATTGCGGTGCAATCGGCGGGCTGGCGGGCTGCGCATCGGGCGCACCGATCGGGCGCACACCCCAGGAGCGGTCACGCGTGCCCAGCCAGCCGTTCACCTCGGTGCGCTCGCCATCGACCTCGATCCAGCCCTGATAGCTGCCGTTCTGCGTCATCCGCGTCACGTCCATCAGCACGCGCGGGCCGTTGCGGCGGGTGAAGCGCGGCTCCTCCAGCGGGAAGGCGCGGCCGGTGAAGGTCAGCTCGGCGCGGATCTTGTGCTCGGGCGAATTGACCGTGAGCTTCACCGACTGCAACGGCTCAAGCACCTCGACCGCGATCCCGCCCACCTGCGTGTCCATCCGCTCCATGTTGAGGCCGCGGCTGGCGTGCAGATTCACCTGCTTGCCGTCCTTCAGCCAGCAGAAGCTCGCGTCGATGATGTTGATATGCGGATAGACGCCCATCGCGGCGGCGAAAAAGCCGTCTTCGTCCGCGCCGGGGGCATAGCCGTTGAAGAAGAAGCGATCGTAGAAATTGCGGTCCGTCCCCGCATAAGCGACCGGCTCGGCCGTCTGGTGGATCGGATATTCGTCGCCCTTGGTCAGCACCATGCCCGCTCTCTCCATCACATCCTTGGCCGATCTGTCGTCGGCTCAAGGGCGGAGGTGGACCAGCGGCGGCGGCCCTGTCAACGCCAAGATAACAGAAGTTACGTTACGATGACGCGCTGGTGCGGGCGGGTGCGTCAACCAAGCAGACACTGGCCCAACCACCCGGCGACACGGGCGGGGCAAAGCCGCCACCCGTGCGCCTCCGGTCTGGCTCAGCCGCGCGCGAGCGGTGCGAAGCGGGCGACCTGCTTGCCCACCATGCGCAATTGCTCGACCACCGCCGGGTCGTTCGCCCCGCCCTCGGCATCGAACTTGGTGATCGCGCTGTTGATCGCGGCGGCGAAAGGCGTCGGCCAGCCGCGCAGCGCATGGACGATCGATCGCAGCGCGGCGATCGTCGATCCCGTCGCCTGCCAGCCATAAGCAGTCGCGATCAGCCCCACCGGCATGTCGGCAAGATAGGTCCGCTCGGCATCGCGCGCGGTTTCCTCCAGCAGGTCGAGCGCGTTCTTCACCACGCCCGAAATGCTGCCGTGATAGCCGGGCGAGGCGATGATCAGCGCCGACGCGCCGCGCACCGCGTCGACGAATTCCTGCTCCTCGGCGGTGCGGCCGGGCGCCTTGGGGTCATAGAGCGGGAATTTCGCCATGTCGGCACCACCGAACAGGCGCGTGCAGAAACCCTGCTCGCCCGCCGCGTCCAGCGCGATCCGAAGCGCGCGTTCGGTGGAGGATATGCCACCAATGGTGCCGCCAATGCCCACGACCAACGGTCTGTCGTCCAATTGAAATGCTTTCTCTTCGCCGCTCATGCGCCTATCCCTCGCACGGTGCGCACCCTTGCGGCAACTGTCATACTGAAGTAATACGCCCGATGGCTGACCGCCGAGATGATTCCATGCGCCCGAGCTCCATGCGCCCTAACCCCTTCGATCCCAGCCAGCACGACGGTGGCCGCATCCGCTATCACCATGCCCCCGGCGAGGCGCGTGATCCCATGCCCGATTTCGCGGCGTGGCGCGACGGCGACCTGCCGGGCGAGGACGGAGCGGCGACAAGCCGCGCAACGCGCTTCCGCCTGCCACGGGTGTCGATGCGCTGGATCATGCGCGGGCTCGGGGCAGCCGTCATCCTGCTGGTGCTGGCGATCATCTGGCTGGCGATCACCGCGCCCTTGTCGCAATCGCTGAAACCGCCGACGCCCCCGTCGATCACGCTCACAGCGTCCGACGGCACGCCGATCGCGCGGCGCGGCGCAATCATCGCCCAGCCGGTCGATGCTGCGAAGCTGCCCGCGCATGTCCGCGAAGCGTTCATGGCGATCGAGGACCGGCGCTTCTATTCGCACTGGGGCATTGATCCGCGCGGCATTGCGCGTGCCGCCTGGGCGAATTTCGGCTCCGGCGGGGTGCGTCAGGGTGGCAGCACGATCACGCAGCAGCTGGCCAAAAACGCCTTTCTCGATTCCGATCGTACCGCCGCGCGCAAGATCCGCGAGGTCTTCATCGCCTTCTGGCTGGAGGCGTGGCTAAGCAAGGACGAGATCCTCTCCCGCTATCTGTCGAACGTCTATTTCGGCGACAACGTCTATGGCCTGCGCGCCGCGTCGAACCATTATTTCGGGCGGGAGCCGGAGAAGATGAACATCGGCCAGGCAGCGATGCTGGCCGGCCTCGTCAAGGCGCCGTCACGGCTCGCTCCGACCAGCAACCTGAAGGGCGCGCGCGATCGCCAGAAGGTGGTCGTCGCGGCGATGGTCGACGCCGGTTTCCTGACCAAAAGCGAGGCAGCCGACGTGCAGCCGCAGCGCGTCAAGGCGCGCCGCGCCCAGCAATTGCCCACCGGCACCTATTTCGCCGACTGGGTATTGCCCGATGCGCGCGACCAGGCCGGCGAGGTGCAGACCGAGGCGACGGTGCGCACCACGCTGGACCGCGATCTGCAGCGCTATGCCGAACGCGTCATCCGCCAGGCCGGATTGCGCCAGGCGCAGGCCGCGCTGGTGGCGATGAAGCGCAATGGCGAGGTCGTCGCGATGGTCGGCGGGCGCGATTACAAGAAAAGCCCGTTCAACCGCGCCACCCAGGCGAGGCGCCAGCCGGGATCGACGTTCAAGCTGTTCGTCTACCTCGCCGCGCTGCGCGCCGGCATGTCGCCCGACACGATCGTGGACGATTCGCCGGTCGAGATCGCCGGATGGAAGCCGAAGAACGACGACGGCCGCTATCTCGGCGACATCACGCTGCAACGCGCCTTCCAGCGATCCTCCAACGTCGTCGCCGCGCGACTGACGCAGGAGGTCGGCGTGCGCAACGTGATCCGCGCCGCGCGCGACCTCGGCATCACGACGCCGATCGCCAATGAAGCGACGATTGGGCTCGGCACGTCCGAAGTATCGCTGCTGGAACTGACCGCGGCCTTCGCCGGCGTGTCAGAGGGGCGCTATCCGGTGCAGCCGCATGGCCTGCGCAACGTTGCGGACAAGAGCTGGTACCAGGCGCTGACCGATGGCCAACGCACGATGCCGCGCCGCATCCATGACGACATGCTGACCCTGCTTGCCGCCTCGGTGCGCGGTACGGGCCGCGCGGCGGCGCTGTCGGTCGATGCTTATGGCAAGACGGGCACGTCGCAATCGGGCCGCGACGCGTGGTTCATCGGCTTTGCGGGCGATCTGGTCGTGGGCGTGTGGGTCGGCAATGACGACAATACCCCCAACCCCGGCCTTCACGGCGGCGGCATCCCGGCGCAGATCTGGCGCAACTTCATGGTCAGCGCACTCGATCTTGCGCCGGTCGTGAAGGCGCCGGTGGTCGAGGATGTCGATCCCGATGCCGGGCTGATCGCCGACGTCGAAAACGAAATCGCGCCGATCACCGCGCCGATCGAGGGGTTGGGGATGGATCTTCAGATCGGGCCGGATGGCTCGGTCAGCATCGCCCGTCCCGAGGGCCCGCCCCCGCCGCGCCGGCGCGAGGAACGCGAACCGGTCTTCGAGGACGGACCGCCAGGCTTCTACTAGTCGCGCCGCTCGCCGCTCGGGTCACGAGCGGCGGGCGCGTCCCTCATTCGGCCGCTTCCATCACGAGGCTGTCGTCCAGCGGGTGCGACAGCCGGTCCAGCATCTCGCGCGGAACCACCTGCCAGAACCGGCCGACGCTGCGGTCCCAATCCTCCAGGATGCCGCGCGACCATTTGGAATCGGTCGCCTTTGCATGACGCGCGATCAGATCGTGCAGCACCTGCGTCCAATGCGCTGAGGACAGCCGCTGCCAGGTGATGCTTTCCGGATTGGCGCGCCGGGCGAAGCTGTCGTCATGGTCATAGACGAACGCCATGCCGCCGGTCATGCCAGCGCCGAAATTCTGGCCGACGGCGCCCAGCACCACAGCCGTGCCGCCGGTCATATATTCGCAGCCGTTCGCGCCGCAGCCCTCGACCACCACCGTCGCGCCCGAGTTGCGGACCGCGAACCGCTCGCCCGCCTGTCCGGCCGCGAACAACGCGCCGGAGGTCGCACCATAGAGGACGGTGTTGCCGACGATCGTATTTTCCTGGCTGCGCAGCGGTGACGACACCGCCGGGCGCACCACGATGATGCCGCCGGACAGGCCTTTGCCGACATAATCATTGGCGTCGCCGAACACCTCCAGCGTGATGCCCTTGCACAGGAAGGCGCCCAGGCTCTGCCCGGCCGAGCCGCGCAGGCGGATCGTCACGTGATGGTCGTTGAGCGCGCTCATCCCGAAGGTGCGCGTGATCTCGCTCGACAGCCGCGTGCCGACCGCGCGGTGCGTGTTGCGCACCGAATAGGTCAGCTGCATCTTCTCGCGGCGCGAGAAGACGGCGGCGGCATCCTTGATGATCTGCGCGTCCAGGCTGTCAGGCACCTCGTTGCGGAAGGTGCTGAGCGAGAAGCGCCGCTCCGCGTCCGTGGCATCCACCTTGGCGAGGATCGGGTTGAGATCGAGGTCGTCGAGATGCTCCGCACCGCGGCTCACCTGCCGCAGCAGCTCGGTACGCCCGATCACTTCGTCGAGGCTGCGCACGCCCAGCCGCGCCAGGATGTCGCGCACTTCCTCGGCAATGAAGGTCATCAGGTTGATGACCTTTTCCGGCGTCCCGACGAACTTCTCGCGCAGCCGCGGATCCTGCGTGCACACGCCGACCGGGCAGGTGTTCGAATGGCACTGGCGCACCATGATGCAGCCCATCGCGACGAGGCTGAGCGTGCCGATGCCGAACTCCTCCGCCCCCAAGATTGCGGCGATCACGATGTCGCGCCCGACGCGAAGGCCGCCGTCGGTGCGCAGCTTGATCCGGCCGCGCAGGCCGTTCAGCGTCAGCACCTGGTTGACCTCGGAAAGGCCCATTTCCCACGGCGTGCCGGCATATTTGATGCTGGTCTGCGGGGAGGCGCCGGTGCCGCCGACATGGCCGGATACCAGGATCACGTCGGCATGCGCCTTGGCGACGCCCGCCGCCACCGTGCCGATGCCGGCGGAGGAGACGAGCTTCACGCACACCCGCGCCCGCGGATTAATCTGCTTCAGATCGTAGATCAGCTGCGCCAGATCCTCGATCGAATAGATGTCGTGGTGGGGCGGCGGGGAAATCAGCGTCACGCCCGGCGTCGCATGGCGCAGCTTGGCGATGAACTCGGTCACCTTGAAACCCGGCAGCTGCCCGCCCTCGCCAGGCTTGGCACCCTGCGCGACCTTGATCTCGATCTCATCGCAGGCGTTCAGATATTCCGCCGTCACGCCGAAGCGCCCCGACGCGATCTGCTTGATCACCGAATTGGCGTTGTCGCCATTCTCATACGGCTGATACCGGCTCTTGTCCTCGCCGCCTTCGCCCGACACGGCCTTGGCGCCGATGCGGTTCATCGCAATCGCCAGCGTCTCGTGCGCCTCCGGCGACAGCGCGCCCAGGCTCATGCCCGGCGTGATGAAGCGTTTGCGGATCTCGGTGATCGGCTCGACCTGATCGACCGGCACGCCCTCGGCCGGGAAGTTGAACTGCAACAGGTCGCGCAGATACACCGGCGGCAGATCCGCCACCCCGCGCGAAAATTGCAGATAGGTCGAATAGCTGTCGGTGCTGACGGAGGTTTGCAGCAGGTGCATCAGCTGCGCCGAATAGGCATGCGCCTCCCCGGTATGCCGCTGGCGATAGAAGCCGCCGATCGGCAGGTTCACCACCGCGTCGTCATAAGCGGCATCGTGCCGCCCCTTCGCGTTGACGTGGAGCGAGGCATAGCCCTCGCCCGAGATCTTCGCCGGCATCCCCGGGAAGAAATCGTTCACCAGCGCGCGGGACAGGCCCACCGCCTCGAAGTTGTAGCCGCCACGATAGCTGGAGATCACCGCGATCCCCATCTTCGACATGATCTTCAGCAGCCCTTCCTCGATCGCCTTACGATGCCGCTTCAGGCACTCCTCCAGGCTGAGGTCACCGAACAGCCCGCGCGACTGACGATCGGCGATTGCGGCTTCCGCCAGATAGGCGTTCACCGTGGTCGCGCCCACGCCCACCAGCACCGCATAATAATGGGTGTCGAGGCATTCGGAGGTGCGCACGTTGATTGAGGCGTAGGAGCGCAGGCCCCGCCGCACGAGATGCGTGTGCACGGCCGCGGCCGCCAGCACGCCGGGGATCGCGATCCGCGCCGGTCCGACATGTTCGTCGGTGATGAAGATCTCGCTCTTGCCCTGGCGCACCGCCTGTTCCGCCTCGTTGCGGATGCGCTGGATCGCGGCGCGCAGCTTTTCCGGCCCGCCGTCCGCCTCGAACGTGGCATCGATCTCGGCCGCGGCGTTGTTGAAATAGGTCTTCAGCCGTGCCCAGTCCGTCGACGTCAGCACAGGCGAATCGAGCACCAGCACGCGCTCGCGCCGATCCTCGGTGTCGAGGATGTTGGCGAGATTGCCGAACCGCGTCTTGAGGCTCATCACATGGCGTTCGCGCAGCGAATCGATCGGCGGGTTCGTCACCTGGCTGAAATTCTGCCGGAAGAACTGACTGATCAGCCGCGGCTTGTCGGAAATGACGGCGAGTGGCGTATCATCGCCCATCGATCCGATCGCTTCCTTTGCCGTTTCCACCATCGGCGCCAGGATCAGCTCCATGTCCTCCAGCGTCTGGCCAGCGGCGACCTGGCGCCGCGCGAGTTCGGCACGGTCATAGCGCGGTACGCCTGCGGCGGGCGGCGGCGGCAGATCCTCGATCGTCGCGAAATTGCCGATCATCCCGGCATAATCGGCCTCGCCGGCGATCCGGTCCTTGACCTCGCGATCATGGTACAGCCGCCCCTCGGCCAGATCGACCGCGATCATCTGCCCCGGCCCCAGCCGGCCCTTGGCAACGATCGTCGATTCCGGAACAACCACCATGCCGCTTTCCGATCCCACGATCAGCAGGCCGTCGGCGGTCTGGGTGTAGCGCAGCGGGCGAAGCGCGTTGCGGTCCATCCCCGCCACCGCCCAGCGGCCATCGGTCATCGCCAGCGCGGCCGGGCCGTCCCACGGCTCCATCACCGAGGCGAGATATTGATACATCGCGGCATGCGCGGGCGGCATGTCACCGCTGACGTCGCCCTGCCATGCCTCGGGTACCAGCATCAGCTTCGCGGTCGGCGCATCGCGGCCCGAACGACAGATCGCCTCGAAGGTCGCGTCGAGCGCCGCCGTGTCGGATGCGCCCGCCGGGATCACCGGCTTGATGTCCTCCGAATGCTCGCCGAACGCGATCGACGCCATGCGGATCTCGTGGCTCAGCATCCAGTTCTTGTTGCCGCGGATCGTGTTGATCTCGCCGTTATGCGCCAGGCACCGGAACGGCTGGGCGAGCCACCATTGCGGGAAGGTGTTGGTGGAATAACGCTGGTGGAAGATCGCGACCCGGCTTTCGAAGCGCTTGTCGGTCAGGTCCGGGTAGAACACCGACAGGCTCTCGGCCAGGAACAGCCCCTTGTAGATGATCGACCGGCAGCTCAGCGAACAGATGTAAAATCCCTGGATCTGCGCCGCGATCACCCGCTTCTCGATGCGGCGGCGGACCAGATACAGGTTCTTCTCGAACTCGGCCTCGTCGACCGCCTCGGGCAGCGGGCCGGCGATCATGATCTGCTCGATCTCCGGCCGCGTGGCCTGCGCCTTCAGGCCGATGACGCTGACGTCGACCGGCACCTGGCGCCAGCCATAGATGGTGTAGCCCGCCTCAATAATCGCGCTCTCGACGATGGTGCGGCACGTCTCCTGCGCGGCGAGATCGGTGCGCGGCAGGAACACCATGCCGACGGCGAGCCGATTGGGCAGCACCTTGTGCCCGCCCATCGCGATCGCATCGTCGAAGAACCGCACGGGCAGGTCGACATGCAGGCCGGCGCCGTCGCCGGTCTTGCCATCGGCGTCGACCGCACCGCGATGCCACACCGCCTTCAGCGCATCGATCGCGGACTGGACGACGCGGCGCGACGGCTTGCCATCAGTCGCCGCGACCAGGCCAACGCCACAGGCGTCGCCTTCGAACTCGGGACGGTACATGCCATGGGTGGCGAGATATTCGCGCTGATCCATCACGCGGCCTCCTTCGCGGTCGATGCCGCGGCCTTGCTCTTCAGATATTGGTGCATCGATGCGGCCACGTCGCGCCCGTCGCGGATCGCCCACACCACCAGGCTGGCGCCGCGCACGATGTCGCCCGCCGCGAACACCCCGTCGAGGCTGGTCATCAACGTCCTCGAATCGACCAGCACCGTGCCCCAGCGGGTGACGCCCAGCTCAGGCGCATCCCACAGATGCGGCAGTTCCTCGGCATCGAAGCCCAGTGCCTTGATCACCATGTCCGCCGGCATGTCGATCGGCCCGCCCGGGTCCACCTCCGGCGCGCGGCGGCCACTTGCATCGGGCGCGCCCAGCCGCATGCGATTGGCGCGCACCGCCGTGACCTTCTCGTCTCCCACAAAGGAATGCGGCGCGGACAGCCAGACGAATTCGGCGCCTTCCTCTTCCGCATTGGCCACTTCGCGCTGCGACCCGGGCATGTTGGCGCGGTCGCGGCGATAGAGGCATTTCACGCTCTTCGCGCCCTGGCGGATCGCGGTGCGCACGCAATCCATCGCGGTATCGCCGCCACCGATCACGACCACATTCTTGCCCGCGGCATCCAGCCCGCCATTGTCGAAGGCGGGCACCGAATCGCCGAAGCTCTTGCGGTTGGAAGCGGTGAGATAGTCGAGCGCGGCGATCACGCCGGCGGCATCGTTGCCCGGCACGTCAATCGCCCGCGCCTTATAGACACCGGTCGCGATCAGCAGCGCATCATGCCGCGCGCGCAGGTCCGCAAGCGAGGCATCATCGCCGACTGTAAAGCCCTCGTGAAAGACGATCCCGCCCGCCTTCAGCCGGTCGACCCGGCGCATCACCACCGGCTTCTCCAGCTTGAAGCCCGGGATCCCATAGGTCAGCAGCCCGCCGGCGCGATCGTGCCGGTCATAGACATGCACCTCATAACCATTGGCGCGCAGATATTCCGCTGCGGTCAGCCCGGCCGGACCGGCCCCGATCACGCCGACCGACTGGCCGCGCGCGGGGCCCGGCACCAGCGGCTCGACCCAACCTTCTTCCCAGGCGGTGTCGGTGATGAACTTCTCGACCGAGCCGATCGTCACCGCGCCATGGCCGGAGAATTCGATGACGCAATTGCCTTCGCACAGGCGGTCCTGCGGACAGATCCGTCCACAAATTTCCGGCATGGTGGAGGTCGCGTTGGACAGCTCATAGGCTTCGCGCAGCCGCCCTTCGGCGGTCAGCCGCAACCAGTCGGGGATGTGATTGTGAAGCGGGCAATGCACCGTGCAGTAAGGCACGCCGCATTGCGAACACCGCCCCGCCTGCTCCTCGGCGCGCGGCACCGCATAGCGATCCGCAATCTCGCGAAAGTCCTCCGCACGCGCGTCCGGCGCCCGCTTGTCCGGGTAGGATTGCGGGGTGACGACGAAACGAAGCATGGAATCAGCAGCCATAAGCCCTCCGCCGACGTGGTTCTCACATCGGCCGGATGCCATCAAGTCAACATTGCTGTCCTATTTTCCAGCCTGCCCCGTTAGATCGTCAGTCCGCACGTATTTTTCCGGAGATAATAGTCCTGTTCCGGACCTACTTTGCTGCGAGCACCAGCAGAGCAACGCTCCCGGCGACGATTCGGTACCAGGCGAACGGCGCGAAACCGTGCTTCGTCACCACAGCCATGAACGCTTTCACCACCACCAGCGCGACGACGAACGACACCAGCGCGCCGACGCCGATCAGCTGCAGGTCATTGGCGGTGATCGCATCACGATGCTTGTACATCTGAAGCACCGTGGCGCCGGTCAGCGTCGGCAGCGCCAGGAAGAAGGAGAATTCCGCAGCCGTGCGGCGATCAATGCCGAACGCCATCGCGCCCATGATCGTCGCGCCCGACCGGCTCACGCCCGGGATCATCGCCATGCACTGGACCAGGCCGATCTTCACCGATTGCGACACCGAAACGCCCGAGATGCCCCCGACGTCGCGGGTTTTCGCCAGTCGCTCGACGATCAGGATCGCGACCCCGCCTATGATCAGCGCCCAGGCGACGACGACGGCATTTTCCAGCAGCGCCTCGATCTGGTCGTTGAAGGCGAGGCCCAGCGCAACCGCAGGGATGAACGCGATCAACAGGTTACGGACGAAGGCGATCGAGTGTTTCTCGCCCTTCATCAGGCCGGACAGCACCGCCATGAACGTGCGCCAGTACAGCACCACGATCGCCAGGATCGCGCCTGGCTGGATGGCGATGTTGAACACCGCCCAGCGCTGCGGATCATAGCCCAGCAACTCGGTGGCGAGGACGAGATGGCCGGTGGAGGATACCGGCAGGAATTCGGTCACGCCCTCGACAATACCGAGGAGGATGGCGGTCAGCAGATCGGACATGGGTGCCTTTCAGGTCACGCGCCGCCCAGGTCCGGGCGCGCGCGAAAAAACGCGCGCGAAACGATGCTCAGGCGGCGGTGGGACGGGCAAAGCGGCCGTTGCGCTGGTAGCGCACCAGCCAGCCCGGCGCGACGCTCGCCAGCGGCGTTGCGGTGATGCCCAGCGCGGTCAGCCCCTCGGCACCCGGCGTCACCACCGTGTCCTTCTGCAGCAGCTTCCACTGATCGGGCGAGACCGGGATGAACGGCACCGCCGCCAGCACTCCGCCCAGCGCGTCGGGCACCCGGACGAACGACGGACGGCGGCCGATGGCGCGCGCAATCCACTGATTCAGCTCCATCATGGTGAACACGTCCGGTCCGCCGAGCTCGAAGGTGCGCCCACCGTAAGTCGCCGGATCGGAGAGCGCGGCGACCACCGCGTCACCCACGTCACCCGCGAACACCGGCTGGAAACGGGTGTCGGGCTTCAGCACCGGCACCACGGGCAGCCGCGCGATCATGCCGGCAAACATGTTGATGAACTTGTCCTCCCGCCCGAACACGGTGGACGGGCGCAGGATCGTCGCGGCCGGGAACGCCTCGCGCACGGCCGCCTCGCCTTCGCCCTTGGTGCGGGCGTAATAGGAATCGCCATCGGCATTCGCCCCGATCGCCGAAACGTGCACCAGCGCCTGGACGCCCGCCTCGCGCGCCGCGCTGGCCAGCGCTTGCGGGCCATCGACATGGATGCGCAACAGGTCGCCGGTGAAGCTGCCGACCAGATTCACCACCGCGTCCGATCCCGCGACGGCGCGCACCAGCGTATCGGGGCGGGTGATATCCGCCGCCACGAACTGGGTCTGCCCCAGGCCGCCGAGCGGCTTCAGAAACCAGGCCTCGCGCGGATCGCGCTGCGCGATGCGCACGCGGGCGCCAGCGGCAAGCAGGGTCTGCGCGACGTACCGGCCGAGAAAACCGCCACCGCCGATCAGCGTGACCAGTTTGTCCTTCATTTAACGCTCCGCCGAGGAAAAATTCGCTTTGCCCCTAGCCGTGCGATGTACCTGTTGACAAGGCTGCCACCTGGGCCCTAGAGGCGCCGGCCTACCCCGTGCCCAGATGGCGGAATTGGTAGACGCACCAGCTTCAGGTGCTGGCGATCGCAAGGTCGTGGAGGTTCGAGTCCTCTTCTGGGCACCACTTTTCCGGTCAGGGATGGGCACTGCGCCCTCCCTGACGGAAAATCACGGCGAGCTTCGCCTTTCTTCCTCCGATCGTCTATCCGGAATAACCACCGCACTAGCGCCAGCGGCGGGAACCGACGGTTTTTCTTGCACCTGGCATTGCGCTTGGTCGGCCGCATCACGTTGCATCGTCAGTCCCCGCCCGCTCCAGCAGCGCCGCGTCGATCACCCTGACATGGCCGTAGCCCCTGCCGATCGCCCCTGCCCGCTCCAGCGCCGCGAGATGCGCATTCACCGCTTTTCGAGAAAGGCCGCACAGCTCGGCCAGGTCCGATTGCGACAGCGGCGCCTCCCCGACCGCGGCAAACGGCAGCAGCCGCCGCGCGATCCGCGCGCGGGGCGGCAGCGCCAGCATCTGCGCCAGCGAATGAACGCTCGCGTCCAGCTGCGCATAGACGAGCGTGCTGACCGACTGCCACAACAGCGGCTCCTCGGCACCGACGCGCGCCAGCGCGGCATCGCTGACCGTGAACACGCGGCTCGGCGGCCCGGCGCGCGCGGTCACGATCCGTGGGCCGCCGCCATGCCGCTGTGACTGGCCAAAGGCGCCGCCGGCCTGCGCCACGCCGACCAGGATGGTGCGATCATCGACCATCGCCTCCAGCCGCAGCATGCCGCTGAGCACCATCACCAGCCCCGTCGCATCATCGCCCTCGCCATAGACCCATTGCCCCGCCCCAAGCGCCCGCAGGCGCCCAGCCGCGGCAAGGCGGTCCCGCAGCGTACCCGGCTGGCGAGCAAACCAGCGACTGACCCGAAGCTCCTCCAGCAGCATGCGCCAAATGTAACCCGCGGGACATTTTCAGGCCAGCCGCGGCGGTACGGTCAGCAGCAACCAACAAGGAGAGGATCAATGGCGATACCCGAAATGCACCCTCTGGCGGCGCATGTCGGCGTAGAGGCGCACGGCGTCGACCTGAACACGGCGGCGGTACGGTCAGCAGCAACCAACAAGGAGAGGATCAATGGCGATACCCGAAATGCACCCTCTGGCGGCGCATGTCGGCGTAGAGGCGCACGGCGTCGACCTGAACACGATCGACGACGCGGGGTTCGACGCGCTGCGGCGGGCGGTGGCGGACCACGGCGTCCTGTTCGTCCGCGACCAGACCCTGACGCCCGAACAGCATATCGCTTTCGCCCGGCGCTGGGGGCCGATCGACGTCAACAAATACTTCCCGGCGAACGGCGGCTACCCGGAAATCGCCGAGGTGCGAAAGGCGGAGAATCAGCAGACCAATATCGGCGGCGGCTGGCATACCGATCACAGTTATGACCAGGTGCCCGCCATGGGTTCGATCCTGCTGGCGCGCGAGACGCCGCCGACCGGCGGGGACACGCTGTTCGCCAGCCTCGGTGCGGCCTTCGACAGCCTGTCCGACGGCCTGAAAACGACGCTGCGCGGCCTGCGCGCGGTCCATTCGGCCGATCACATCTACAGCGCCGACGGCATCTACGCGAAGACCGATCAGGCCGCCGATCTGAAGGGCCATGACGAGCGTACCCGCGCCGTCCACCCGGTGATCATCCGGCACCCGCAGACCGGGCGCGAGATCCTGTACGTCAATCCCGCCTTCACGCTCCATTTCGAAGGCTGGACGCGGGAGGAGAGCATGCCGCTGCTGACCTACCTCTATCAGGTGGCGATGCAGGATCGGTTCCACTGCCGCGTCAGCTGGGCACCGGGGTCGCTCGCCATCTGGGACAACCGCTCAACCTGGCATCTCGCCATGAACGATTATCACGGGCACCGGCGGCTGATGCACCGCATCACGATCTCGGGCGAGCCGCTGCACTGATCGCCCCGCGGCGCCCGCCCGCGGCTGGATCAGATGGTCATGCCCTGCAGCAGCCGCGGCAGCGCGCCGCTCTCGCCGCGCGCCTCCGCCATGAAGCGGTCCTTCAGCGGCGGGATGGCGTTGACGGCGGAAATGCCGAAGCGGCGCACCGCGCTCGCCGTTCGCCCCGGAATGCCGAACAGGCGGGTCAGCACGTCGGTCGCGCCCGCGACCATCATCGTGTCGAGGCTGCGCCAGCGCCGATAGCGGTCAAGCAATTGCGCATCGCCCGCCTCCAGCCCGAGGCGTCGTCCCTCGACCAGCACTTCGGCCAGCGCCGCGACATCGCGGAAGCCAAGGTTCAGCCCCTGGCCCGCGATCGGGTGAATACCATGGGCGGCGTCGCCGACCAGCGCCAGCCGCTCGGCGGTGATCGTGGCGGCATGGTGAAAGCCCAGCGGATAGCTCGCGCGCGGGCTCGCCTTGTAGAGGGTGCCAAGGAACCCGCCCATCCGCTTCTCCGCCTCCGCGAGGAAGGCGCGGTCGGACAGTTTCAGCATCGCCGGGCCCTGCGCCTGCTTCACTGACCAGACGATGGCGCAGCGATGCCCGTCATCGTCGTCGACCAGCGGCAGCAGCGCGAAGGGGCCGGTGGGATAGAAGATCTCGAACGCGATGCTTTCATGCGGCCGCTCATGGTGGAACGCACCGATGATCGCGGCATGATCGTAGCGCCAATTGGCGGTGGTGATGCCCGCCGCGGCGCGGGTGGGCGAGTTGCGCCCCTCGGCAGCGACCAGCAGCGACGCGGTGACCATGCTGCCGTCGCTCAGCGTCGCGCGCACGCCACTGGCAGAGCGATCGACCTCGACCGCACGGGTCAGCGGGCGGAAGTCGACATTGCTCTCGCTCATGCTGTCGGCCAGCGCGCGGCGCAGCGCGCGATTCTCGTACATCGTGCCCAGCGCGCCATCATCGGCATCGGGAATGAAATCGAGCGCACCCGGCTCCAGCCCGTCGCTGACGCGGATCTGCCGGATCGCGCACCCCTGCCCGCGTAGCCGGTCGGCGACGCCGATCGCCTCCAGCATCCGGTGGCTCGCGCTGGCGATCGCGGAGGCGCGCCCGTCGAACCCGGCCGACAGCGTGACCGCCGGGTCCGCCGGATCGACGACGATGGTCGAAATGCCGTGGCGATCGAGCGCCAGCGCCAGCGTCGCGCCGACCAGCCCGCCACCCAGGATCAGGACGTCCGCGTGTTGCATGTGAGTCATCCGATACGCTCTTTTCCGCCGCCAGCCTGTCGCTGCCGCTTATGACAAGTCCCCCGGGGCTCTAGCGGTTGCATCGCCCCGGCGAAAGCACAGGCCCAGCGAAAGCACAGGCCCAGTGAAAGCATAGGCCCAGCGAAAGCAGAGCCAGGGCCCACGCGGCGCTCAGCGCAAGCCGATGATCGCGATCTGCCGGCCGTAATCGGGCTCGCTCCGGTGCGTCGCGCGGCGATAGCTGAAGAAGCGGTCCTCATCGGCATAGGTATCCAGCCCCAGCGCCTCGATCCGCTGCACCCCTGCGCTCGCCAGCCGATGCGTGACATAGGCCTCAAGGTCGAACTTGGCGTGGCCCGCGCGGGCATCGACGAAGAACCGCTCATTCGCGGGATCCTCCTCCTCGAAGCGGCGGCGGAACGCCTCGTCCACCTCATAGCTGGCGCGCGCGATGCACGGGCCGATCGCGGCGGCGATCCGATCGCGTTGCGCGCCGAGCGCCTCCATCGCGGCAATCGTCGTGTCGGTGACCCCGCCGATCGCGCCTTTCCACCCCGCATGGGCGGCGCCGACGACGCCCGCCTCCCGGTCGGCCAGCAGCACGGGCGCGCAATCGGCGGTCAGGATGCCGAGCGCGAGGCCCGGCCGGTCAGTGACCATCGCATCGGCACGCGGGCGTTCGGCCACGTCCTGCGTGATCGTCACGCAATCGGCCGAATGCACCTGGAAACAGGTGACGAGCGGCGCGCGCCCAAACACCGCCGCCACCGCGCGTCGGCGGTTTTCATCGACCGCGGCACGATCATCGTCGGAGCCAAGCCCGACGTTGAGCCCGCCATGCAGCCCCTGCGACACCCCGCCGCGCCGACCGAGGAATCCATGCGCCACGTCGCCCAGACTGCGCGCCCGGATCACTTCCACACCGTTCCCGTCGCCGCCGCTCAAACCTACGCCGCTATCCATATCAACTCCGCTCACAATTCGCGCCGCATGATGAGGTCGCGGTCGATCTGCGACCCGGTCTGGAACGCATAATCGCCGACATGGACGAAGCCGTGCTTGGCGTAAAAGGCGCGCGCTCGGCCATTTTCTTCCCAGACGGTCAGCAGGACCGCGCTCTTTTCGCGGCTGCGCGCGACGTCATAAGCCCAGTCGAGCAGCCGGGCGGCCACGCCGCTGCCATGCCGCGCGGGATCGACGTACAATTGGTGGAGATGAAGCGCGTCGTCGGTCGGCACCTCGCCCGCAAAGAAGGTCGGCCCCAGCTTGCAATAACCGACCACCCCCGCGCCATCGACCGCCAGCTGGAAGTCGAACGCGGGGTCGAGCAACTGGCGGCGCAGCGTTCCCGCCGCGCCATAATGCTGCGCCACATAAGCCGCGATGTCGTCTGCGGGCGCCGAATGGCCAAAGGTCGCCAGCCACACCGCGCGTGCCATCGTGTCGAGCGGCTCGGCGTCGGCGGGCGTCGCCGGGCGATAGTCGATCATGCGAAACCGGCCGGCTTGGGCCAGTCGGGATGGCGCATCGCCAGCACCTTGAACAAGGTGCCCATGGCGACGACCAGCCGCTCGCGATCCGGCGCCACCCTGGGCCCCAGCGCCGCGGCGCGCGCATCGATGCCCAGCCGCGTCAGGAAATCGCCCTGTCCCACGGGCCCGGAAACGATCGCGCCGCTCGCCGTCCCCACCATGCCCAGCGTCGCGAAATCGACATGCGCGGTCAGATCGCGGTCGCCCGGCTCCTCGAACGGATTGGCAAAATCGTGGCCGCGCACCGCCTGCAGCGTCTCGCCTACCGCCGGGCCCTCATAGCCATAATCGATTGCGAGCAGCGCGCCGCCCTGCGCCACGATCCGCGCGGCGAGCACGCGCATGATCCCCACGCTGGCGGGCGAGGTCTCGATGATCGCACCAACCGGCGAATCGCGCAGATGCTCGGGAATGATGCTGTCCGGAACGGTCGCGCCGCCGATCGGCAGGAACAACGTGTCTTGGCAGGCGACCAGCCGCTCGCGCCATCCCGCCGGCCCGCGCACCAGCTGGCGGATCGGCAACGCGTCGAAGAATTCATTGGCGATGATGATCAGCGGGCGATCGGTCGGCAGGTCCTCGACATCGTCATGCCACACCGCCTGCGGCACCGCCGCCGCCTGCCGCGTGCGCAGCGTTGGGCTGGTCTCGACGAAGTGAACCGGCGGGGTGAAGCCGGCCTTTGCAGCGGCGCGCAAGGCATCCGCGGTCAACGTGCCGCGCCCCGGCCCCAATTCCACCCAGCGCACCTCGGGCCGTCCTGCGCGGTCCCACAGGTCGGCGGCCCACAGGCCGATCAGCTCGCCGAACATCTGGCTGATCTCGGGCGCGGTGGTGAAATCACCCTCCGCGCCCAGCGGGTCACGCGTCGCATAATAATGCGCGTTGGCGGCGGCCATGAACTGGCTGACCGGGATCGGCCCGCCCAGCGCGATCGCGCGGGCGAGGCGTTCGGGAAGGTTGCCCTCCATCGGGTCGGGCGAAGCGGGAACGGCGGGGTCACTCATCAGCCCGGCGACATGCCCGCCGCCGCCGCGCGCCGCAACCCGGGCGCATACGGGCAGGCATTGCTCAGGCGGCGGCACCAGCCAGGCGCAGGCGCGCATTCTCGAACGGCATGCCCTCGTCGTCCACCACCCGCCGCGACACCTCCTGAAAGCCGATCCGCCGATAGAAACGCATCGCTGCCGCGTTCAGGACATAGACGTCCAGTTCCAACTCGCCCCGCAGCGCCATCGCATGGTCGATCAACCGGCGGCCGATTCCCCGCCCCTGCATCTGCGGCGCCACGAAGAGCCCACCGACAAAGGAATCGAGCAGGCTGATGAACCCGACCGGGGCGCCCTCGATCGTCGCCACCCATGTCTCGGAATGCGGAAGGTACTGGTCCTCGATCAGCGAACGCTGCTCGATCAGGCGCTGCTCCCCGATGAAGGAATGGGCGATCAGGCAGGCGTCGAGCCAGACCTGCGACAATGTCGTCGTGTCGGCTGCTCCGGCGAAAGGGCGGATGATGATGGGCTGACTGGGCATGATATCCGCGCGAATGGGTTTAGCCGGAAGATTGATGGCAATGGGATCCCCCTTGCCGTTCAGGTCGCCAGCCGATCGATCATCGCCATCGCCCCATGCGGCGCGCGCACCTTGGCGCCGTTGATGAAGAACACGAATGTCTCGCGCGGCCGCACCGGCGCTGGCTCTGCCGCGACATAGGGCAGCCCCTCCGGCTGCTGGCCCGCCGCCCAGCCACGCGCCACCTGCGTCCAGCGGTCGAGCGCAGCGGGGGCATAGCCGGCCGGCTCCTCCTCCACCGCATTTTCCAGCCGGGCATAGACGAAGTCACCCGACACATCGGCGATCGCGGGATAGCTCGCCGAATCACCGAACACGATGGCGACGCCCGCCGCGCGGCACAGCGCAACGAACTCGGGCACCGCGAAACTGTCGTGTCGCACCTGCACCGCGTGACGCAGCGCGACGCCCTCATGCGCCGCCGGCAACAGCGCCAGGAAAGCGGCGAAATCCTGCGCATCGAATTTTCGCGTGGCGGCGAATTGCCACAGGATCGGCCCCAGCCGGTCGCCCAGCTCGACGATCCCCTGTCCAACGAATCGCGCAACGGATTCGCCCGCCTCCGCCAGCACCTTGCGCGTCACGCAATAGCGCGACGCCTTCAGCGCAAAGACGAAGCCGTCGGGCGCCGTCTTGGCCCAGCCGGCAAAGGTCGCCGGCTTGAAGCTGGAGTAGAAGGTGCCGTTCACCTCGATCGCGGTGAGATGGCTCGCGGCATATTCCAGCTCGCGCTTGATCGGCCATTTCGGGGGATAGAAGGTTCCGCGCCAGGGCTCGAAGGTCCAGCCGCCAATGCCAACGCGAATCGGTGCATCCGTCATGCCCGATGTGTAGCGCGCCGGACGCCCAAGCGAACCCCGCCCGCGAAACGCGCTGCGCCCGCGAAACAAGTCGCGACATCCAATGATGTGGCGGGCTGTGCTGATGATTGGCGCGAGATCATTCTCGCTGGGTCGCTGCCCTGATTGGCAGCGACTGGAGCGGGCGAAGGGATTCGAACCCTCGACCCCAACCTTGGCAAGGTTGTGCTCTACCCCTGAGCTACGCCCGCTCTGGCGCCGTGTCCCGGATGCTTCCGGGCTGGGTGAGGCGCGGCCACTAGCAGCGACTTTTTGACCCTGCAACCCCAAAATATTCAGAAACGTTACGTCACCGTCTGAAACATTGACCGAAGCGGCCCTTCCCCTTTAGTCCGCCCCTTGCATGACCGCCCCTACCATATTGCTCGTGGAGGACGATCCGGCGCTGCGTATGCTCACCGCTCGCGCGCTCCAGGAAAACGGCTTCAACGTCCGGCCCGCCTCGGCCGCGCCCGAAATGTGGCTCGCGCTTGATTCGGGCCCGGTCGATCTCGTGCTGCTCGATATCATGTTGCCGGGCACCAGCGGGATCGATCTGTGTCGATCGCTGCGCCAGAAAAGCGACGTGCCGATCATCTTCATGTCGGCGCGCTCCAGCGAAACCGATCGCGTGGTCGGGCTGGAGCTTGGCGCGGACGATTACATCGCCAAGCCGTTCGGCGTGCGCGAGCTCGTCGCGCGCGTGCGCGCCGTGCTGCGCCGTCCGGCGCTCGATCGCCGCTCGGGTGAGGGCGACCATGGCATGCTCCGCTTCGAAGGCTGGACGGTGAACCTGCCGCGCCGTGAGCTGACCTCGCCGACCGGCGCCTCTGTCGACCTGACCGGCGCGGAATTCGATCTGCTGGTGGCGCTTGCCGATCATGCGCAGCGCGTGATCGCGCGCGAACGCCTGATCGAATTGTCGCGCACACGCCTCGGCGACAGTTCGGACCGCTCGATCGACGTGCTGGTCAGCCGGCTGCGGCGCAAGCTGTCGAGCGCGGGCGAACAGGCCCCGATCGTCACCGTGCGCGGCGTCGGCTACATGCTCAACGTTCCCGTGGAGCGCAGTTGAGGCGCTGGATCCCCTCCGTCGGCCTGCTCGGGCAGGTCGTCGCGATTCTCCTCCTCACCATGGTCATCGAGTTCGGCGTGTCGACCGCGCTGTACGAGCGGGCGAGCGAGTTTTCCGTCCGGGATGACGAGGCACGGCGCCTCGCCGAACATCTCGTCATCACCCGCCGGCTGATGGAGGATCGCTCGGCGTCGCAGCGGCCGGCGCTGGCGAACGAGCTGACCACCGATCGCTACGAAGTGCAGTGGCACGATGCCACGTTGGTACCGCCCGCCCCCGATCCCGCGCTCGATCCGATGCGCCGCCAGATTGTCGAGTGGGAGCCGGCCTTGCGCACCGGCGACATCCGGCTCCGGCTGATCGCGCCGGCGCGCAATTCCAAGGTGATGGGGGCGCTGCGGCTGCGCGATGGCAGCTGGCTGCAATTCCGCACGCTGGAGGCGGTGGCGAAGCTCGACTTCGCCTATGAACGCGTGCTGCTGGGGCTGGTCCCGGCGGTCGCGCTGATGATTCTCGGCGGCCTGATGCTGCGCCGGACGCTCAAACCGCTCAAGCAACTGGCGGAGGCGGCTGATCGTGTCGGCCATTATGAGGTCGGCTCGGTCCCGGAGGACGGCCCGCGTGAGGTTCGGCGACTGGTCACGGCGTTCAACCGGATGCAGGCGCGAATCGCCGCGCTGATCGAGGCGCGCACCCAGTCGCTCGCCGCGGTCGGCCACGACCTGCGCACCCCGCTTGCCCGGCTGCGGCTGCGCACCGAATCGATTCCCAGCGACGAGGTGCGCGCCGCGATCGGGCAGGACGTGTCCGAAATGGAGGCGATGATTGCGTCGCTGCTCGCCTTCCTGGGCGGCGATAGCGATCCGGAGAAGCCCACCGCGCTCGATCTCGCCGTGCTGTGCGCGACGCTGGTCGATGACGCGACCGACCGCGGTCATGAGGCGACCTATGTCGGCCCCGACCATTTCGAGCTGCGGCTGCGTCGCCTCGCCATGAAGCGCGCGCTGACCAACCTCGTCGAAAATGCGCTCCATTATGGGGAGCGGGTCACCGTCGTGCTGGAACCGGGCGACGGGGTGGTGACGATTCGCGTGATGGATGACGGGCCGGGCATTCCCGAAAACCAGATGGACGCGGTGCTCGAACCGTTCGTGCGGCTCGACCCGGCGCGCGGGCGCGACACGGTTGGCTTCGGACTCGGCCTGCCGATCGTCGTGCAGGCGATCGCGGCAGAGGGTGGGCAGCTGATGCTGTCCAACCGCGCCAGCGGCGGATTGGTGGCCACGGTCACCTTACCCATCACCCGCCTCGCCTGATCCACCAGACATTAAATGTAACGTTGGCGCTGCGGTCCAGAAAAGCGCAGCAACTAAATAAGCTGTTCCAGTTTTTTTAGGAGCAGCCCCGTGAACGAACTCATCGGCCGCGTCTTCGACTTCGAAAAGAAGGTCTATGAAGATAGCCGCGCGCTTTATTCGAAGCTCGCCAATCATGGGCAGGAACCAAAGGCGCTGATCATCAGCTGCGCGGATTCGCGTATTGTGCCTGAGCAGATCATGCAGGCGCAGCCGGGCGACCTGTTCGTCTGCCGCAACGCCGGCAACATTGTGCCGCCTTACGCGACACAGAATGGCGGCGTCACCTCCACGGTCGAATACGCCATCGCGGCTCTCGGCATCCGCGACATCATTGTCTGCGGTCACTCCGATTGCGGCGCGATGAAGGGCCTGGCTGGCGATCCGGCGAAGCTTGAGCCGATGCCCAACGTCGCCGCCTGGCTGCGTCACGGCTCCGCCGCCCGCCAGGTCGTCGATTCAAGCTATACCGAACTGGAGGATGGCGCCCGCATCCGCGCGATCAGCCTCGAGAACGTCGTGGTTCAGCTCGCGCACCTGCGCACCCATCCGTCGGTCGCCGCCGGCATCGCGCGCGGCGAGATCGCGCTGCACGGCTGGTTCGTCGACATCCACAATGGCCAGATGCTGGCGCTGAACGGCGAAACCTCGCGGTTCGAGGCCGTCCGTGCCGACAAGCCGCTGCCGGTCGCCCTTCCCGCCGGGAAGCGCCTGGCGGCTGACTTCATCATGCAAGAGGCAGCCGAGTAATGAGACAGGATGCGATCGAGCGCCCTGGCGTCTCCATACCTTCATTGAAGTTCTTCGGTCGGGACTTCACCGCCTCGATCGTGGTCTTCCTCGTCGCGATGCCCCTTTGCATGGGCATCGCGATCGCTTCTGGCGTGGCACCGGAAAAGGGCCTGATCACCGGCATCATCGGCGGCATCGTCGTCGGTGCGCTGGCGGGTTCCCCGCTTCAGGTGTCGGGCCCCGCCGCTGGCCTCGCGGTCATCGTCTTCGAACTGGTGCGTGATCTTGGCCTGTCGGCACTGGGTCCGATCCTGATTCTCGCTGGCGGGATTCAGGTGGTCGCCGGCATCTTCCGCCTCGGCGGATGGTTCCGCGCGATCAGCCCGGCAGTGGTCCACGGCATGCTTGCGGGCATCGGCGTGCTGATCGTCGTCGGCCAGTTCCACGTGCTGTTCGATCACAAGCCGCTGTCGTCGGGCCTCGAGAATCTGGCAGCGATGCCGGGGCGCCTGCTCGGCCTGTCGTCGGACCTGCGCGCCACCGAACTCGCCTTCATGATCGCGCTGCTCACCATCGGCGGCATGGTCGGCTGGGAGAAATTCCGCCCGAAATCGTTGCGCCTCGTGCCGGGCGCGCTCGTCGGCGTCGTTGCGGCGACGCTGCTCACCGTCATCCTCGGCCTCGACGTCGCCAAGGTCGTCGTTCCCGAATCGATCATCGGCGCGATCACCCCGCCCGAAAGCGGCTTCCTGGGCCGTTTCGCCGAACCGGCCATCCTGACCGCCGCGGTCGCCATCGCCTTCATCGCCTCGGCCGAAACGCTGCTGTCGGCAGCCGCGGTCGACAAGATGCACGACGGCGTGCGCACCGACTATAACAAGGAACTGCGCGCGCAGGGCATCGGCAACCTCCTGTGCGGTTTCGCCGGCTCGCTGCCGATGACGGGCGTGATCGTGCGTTCGTCCGCCAATGTGCAGGCCGGCGCTGTCACCCGGTCGTCGGCGATCCTGCACGGCGTCTGGATCCTCGGCTTCGTCGCGCTGCTGCCGTGGCTGCTGCGCGCCATCCCGATGGCGTCGCTGGGCGCGGTGCTGGTCGTCACTGGCTGGCGCCTGGTCAGCCTGAAGCATGCGCAGCACCTGTATCGTGACTATGGCGTCCTGCCGGTCGTGATCTGGGCCGCGACGCTGATCATGGTGGTCGCCACCGATCTGCTGACCGGCGTTCTGGTCGGCATCGGCCTGACGGTGCTGGAACTGGTGCCCAACCTGCGCCGCCTCCGCCTGCGCGTGTTCGAGCAGCAGGAGGGCGAATCGCACGCCATTTCGCTGGACGGCGCGGCGACCTTCGTCACCCTGCCCAAGCTGTCGGCCACGCTCGATCGCGTGCCCGCAGGCGCCCCGGTCCGCCTCGACGTGTCGAAGCTCGATGCGGTGGACCATACGTCGGCGGAATTGCTGCGTGACTGGTTCCAGCGTCGCAAGGCGGCTGGTACGCCAGTCGAATTGCGCGGCCAGCGCGGGCGCATCGCCGCGCTCGCGGTCTGACCATCAACCACTAACAACGACCCACCCGGAAACACTTTGACGCAATCCAGCAATATTACATTCATTTTGCTGCGATAGCGTCAAGGTGTCCGGCCAGCGAGCGACCGCTCCCTTAGAGGGAGGAGGAGCGCAAGCGGACCGGAAGCAGGAGGAGCCTCTGCCAACAGGAGGTTCCATGATGTTTCTGAAGTATCTGCCTGCCGCGCTCCTCGCGGTCGCCGCTCTTCCCGCTCAGGCCCAGGAAGAGCCTCCCAAGCCCATCACCGTCAGTGGCAGCGTCGCCCTTGTCTCCGACTATCGCTATCGCGGCGTGTCGCAGACCGACAAGGAGATGGCGATCCAGGGCGGGATCACCGTCAGCCACGAAAGCGGCGTTTATGCCGGCGTCTGGGCATCCAACCTCGCCGGCTGGGGCACGTTTGGCGGTTCCAACATGGAACTCGACCTCATCGGCGGCTTTGCCACCGAAGTGTCGCCGGGTGTCAACCTCGACGTCGGCCTCACCTGGTACATGTACCCCGGCGGCGCCAACAAGACCGACTTTGCCGAACCTTATGTGAAGGTCTCGGGCACGCTCGGCCCCGTTACCCTCCTCACCGGTATCGCCTATGCGCCCCAGCAGCAGGCGCTCGGCCGCTGGTATTTCTCCGGCGCCGATGCGGCCGCGGGGATCTACAACGATCCGGGCGACAAGGAGGACAATCTCTACCTCTGGGTCGACGGCTCGGTCGGCATCCCCTCGACGCCGCTCACCGCCAAGGCGCATATCGGCTTTTCCGACGGCAACCGCGGCCTCGGCCCCAATGGCACCAGCATCGCGCCGACCGGCAAATATCTCGACTATATGATCGGGCTGGACTTTGCGGTCCCCAACACGCCGCTCACGCTGGGCGTCGCGTTCGTCGACACCAACCTGAAGAAGCGCGAGATCGCGTATCTCCAGCCCAATTTCTCCTCCACCAAGAACGGCAGCCGGATCGATTCGGATCAGGTGGTCTTCTCGGTCGCTGCGGCGTTCTGATCCGCCCTGAACTTGTGCTTTAGCGGCGGGCGGGGGGTTTGCTTCCCCTCGCCCGTCCCCACATAAGGGCGCGAACCATCAATCGGGAGCAGCCCTTGGCTACGCTGGGAATGAGTGCCGCGGAAAAGGAAGCCGTCCAGGCGTTCCGCACGGATGTGGTCGAGCCGTCGATGACGAAGCTCGTCATTATCGATTTCTGGGCCGAATGGTGCGGCCCGTGCAAGGCGCTGACCCCGGTCCTGGAAAAGGTCGCCGCCGCATACGCCGACAAGGGTGTCGTGCTGGCCAAGGTCGATACCGACAAGAACCAGTTCATCGCCTCGCAATTCCAGATCCGCTCGATCCCGACCGTCTATGCGATGTTCCAGGGTCAGCTGGTCGCCGACCTGACCAGCGCACGCACCGAATCGGCGCTCCGCACGATGCTCGACCAGCTCCTGCGCCAGCTCCCGATCCAAGGCGAGGCGCAGTCGCAGGAGGCGGAGCTGGAGCCGCTGATCGCGATGGGCGAACAGGTACTGACCGAGGGCGATGCCGAACGCGCGCTGTCGATCTTCGACCAGCTCGTCGAAATGGCGCCCGAGCATCCCGCCGTCCTGTCCGGCCGCATCCGCGCGCTGGTCGCCGTCGGCGCGCATGACGAGGCGCAGGCGATGCTCGATACGCTGCCGGAGGAGGTCGCCAAGCGCCCCGACATCGAACGCGCCCGTGCCGCTTTGGCGCTCGCTCAATCGGCTCCTGTCGTCGATGACCTCGCCCCGCTTGAGGCCGCCGTCGCCGCCAACCCGGACGATCATCAGGCGCGCTTCGACCTCGCCAATGCGCAGATGGCGGCGGGCAACCGCGATGCCGCCGCCGACAACCTCCTCGCCATCATCGCCAGCGAGCGTGACTGGAACGAGGGCGCGGCGCGGCAGCAGCTGCTGAAACTGTTCGAGGTCGTCGGGCTGGAGGATCCGTGGGTGTCGGCGCAGCGCCGCCGGCTGTCCGCCATCCTGTTCGGATGACCCGGCTCTCCATCTTCCCCCTGCCGGGCGCCCTCCTCTTCCCGGGCATGCACCTGCCGCTGCACATTTTCGAGCCGCGCTACCGCGCGATGATCTCGGACGCGATGGCCCGCGACCGGCGGATCGGCATGGTCCAGCCGCGGATGATGGAGGCGGGCGCTGGCGACAAGCCGGCGCTCTACGACATCGGCTGCGTCGGGCGGATCGCCGATATCGAGATGCTGGACGATGGCCGCTCCAACTTGGTGCTTGAGGGCGTCGCCCTGTTCCGCATCGAGCGCGAGCTCGATGTCGCCACCCTGTTCCGTCAGGTCGAGGCGACGCTGCTGCCCGAGCCCGAGCCCGAGACGCTGTCCTTGGGCGAACGCTCCGCGCTGGAACTGGAGGCACGCCGTTTCGCCGATCATCAGGGCTATGCCGTCGACTGGGAAGCGGTCGCCCGGCTCGACGACCAGAGCCTCGTCAACGGGATTGCGCAGATCGCCCCCTTCGACGTCGCCGCCAAGCAGGCGCTGCTCGAGGCGGACGGCATCAAGATACGCGCCGACCTGATCGTGCAGCTCATGCAATTCTTCGGCCGCCACGACGGCGATGACCGGGTGACGCTGCAATGACCGGAGACAAGCCGGCAGCGACGATCGATCCCTGGCTGCTCGAACGGCTGGTCTGCCCCGTCACGCGCACCCCGCTGGTGCTGGACGCGGCGGCTGGCGAGCTTGTCTCCGCCGCCGCGGGCCTCGCCTATCGGATTCGCGATGGCGTACCTGTTCTGCTGGTCGAGGAAGCCCGCCCGATCGCGCCGACCACAACCGACTGATCGGCCCAGCCGGCCGGACGTTCAGGCGCAAAAAAGGTCGCCGGCGCGACTGGCACCGGCGCCCTTTGCATGACCGCAGGCGAGCAGCGCGCCCGATCGCGCGCGCTCGCCCCGGCGGATCAGTTCAGCACCACCGTCACCGCACGGCGGTTCTGTGCCCAGCTCTCCTCGTCCGAGCCAAGCGCCAGCGGACGCTCCTTGCCATAGCTGATCGTGGTGATGCGGCTCGGCGACACGCCGCGCGCGACGAGGTAGTTCTTCGCCGCATTGGCGCGGCGATCGCCCAGCGCGAGGTTGTATTCGCGCGTGCCGCGCTCGTCGGCATGGCCCTCGATCGTCACGCGCACGTTCGGGTAACGCTGCAGCCACACGACCTGGCTGTCGAGGATGCCGCGCGCGGTACCGTCGATGTCATATTGGTCCAGCCCGAAATTGACCGTGTCGCTGGTGACGGAGCGCTTGAAATCCTCGGCCGAACCCGGCGTCACTACGCCATCCACCGGCCCCGTCTGGCCGGTCTGGCCCGTCGTCGGCGCCTCGCCCGGCGCCGGCGGCAGCACTTCCGGCCGCTTCTTGGAACAGGCCGCAGTGGTCACCAATGCCGTCGCGAGCAGGATGGTGGTCGTTAGTCTGGCCATTCTCTTTTCTCCCATTTTCTGCCCCGTTGCCCCCCAGGTAACAGTATCCAGTAACAACTTTATGGCCGAAGCGGACCCCATGACGGGTCCGACCCGTCGAGCGGGGTCGGCACGCGGCGTTCGTTGACGCCCGTCAGGTCGACCGACCACAGGTCCGCCTTGCCGCTGCGTCCCTGCGCGGAGCGGTAGAACATCAGCACCCGGCCGTTGGGGGCCCAGCTCGGCCCCTCGTCATGCCAGCCGTTGGTCAGGATCTTCTCGCCCCCGCCATTGGCGTTCATGATGCCGATGCGGAATCCGCCAGACATGCGCGTGAAGGCGATCATGTCGCCGCGCGGGCTCCATGCCGGCGTACCATAGCGCCCACCGCCGAAGCTGATGCGCTGCTGGTTCGAACCATCGGCGTTCATCACATACAATTGCTGGCCGCCGGACCGGTCGCTCTCGAACACGATCTTGCTGCCGTCGGGCGAATAGCTGCCGCCGGTGTCGATGCCCGGCGAATTGGTCAGCCGCTGCGGCGTGCCGCCGGCGGCGGGCACACGATAAAGGTCGGTGTTGCCGCCCGTCGCCATCGAGAACAGGATCCAGCGCCCATCGGGCGAGAAGCGCGGCGCGAAGGTCGTCGCGACATTCTGCACCACCAGCCGCTGCCGCCCGCTGCCGATCTCATAGACATAGATGCCCGGCACACGCCCGACATAGCTCATGTACACGATCGACTGCTGATTGGGCGAGAAGCGCGGCGTCAGCACGATCGACTGGCCGTTGGTCAGGAAACGGTGGTTGGCGCCATCCTGGTCCATGATCGACAGCCGCTTGATGCGCTTGTCCTTGGGCCCGGTCTCCGACACGTACACGACGCGGCTGTCGAAATACGGCCCCTCGCCGGTCAGGCGGGTATAGACCATGTCGGCGCATTTGTGCGCCGCGCGCCGCCAGTCGGACGGCGGCACGACGAAGCCCTGGCGCATCAGCTCGGTCTGCGCCGACACGTCGTACAGATAGCAGCCGACCGTCAGCGTCCCGTCGCCATTGGCGCGGATATAGCCCTGCACCAGCGCCTGCGCGCCCGTCCCGCCCCAGTAACTGAACGCCGGGCTCTGCACCTCGGGGAACATGACCGCGCGCAGCTGTGCCGGCGGCAACGGCGAGAACAGCCCCGAATTGCGCAGATCGTTGGTGACGATCTCGGCCAGCTGCCGTCCCAGCGCGTCGGTCGATCCCGCCGGCGTCTGCACCACCGTGGCGGGCGGCATGTACGGGATTGCGATCGGCATCGGCGCGGAAATGCCGCCCGTCACGTCGACCTCCAGCGGGCCGCCCGTGGTCTGCGCCGGCGCCGCCGCAGTCGCTGGTGCGGGCACGTTGAGCGGCGTCGGCGGCACGTCCTGCGCCGAGGCGGTCGTCGCCAGCAGCGTCATGAACAGCGCCATCGCGCCGGCGCGCATCCGGCGGGAAGGCGCATCGGCGCGCGCGGGTGCCGGCGAACGCCCAAGCGGCCCGTGACGGTCAAAATCGTGATCGGTCATCACCGCAGCTTCCATTTGAAGTTGATGTTGTTCCAGCCGCCATTGGGCGTGTCGTAATATTCCGGTGGCAGCTTCAACGGTGAACAGCCCTTGAACGCGGCAATGCCCAGGTCCTTCACGCGCTGCGCATAACGCTCGTTCTGCGGCGTGACCCCGGTCTGACGCACCATCGTCGGCGTCGCCGCCAGCGTGCCATTCTCATTGAGCATGAGGTTCAGGGTCGTGACGATCTCGTTCGCGCCGGGGCCTGGGTCGACCTGGCGATCGGCGCACGGCTGGATCTGTCGCGCGATCGCCTGGACGATGGAGGCGAGCGCCGCGCCGTCGATCTTCGCCGCGCGCGGCGTCTGGCTGCGGCTGGTCGACTTCTCGGTGCTCAGCCCCTTCAGGAAATCGTCGCCCAGCCGGCCGCCCTTGGGCCGCGCAGCCTTGGATCCGCTGTCCGATCCCGATCCGCGCGCCTTGGCTGCCGCTGCCGCCTTGGCCTTGGCATCCGCCGCCGCCTTTGCGTCCGCCGCTGCCTTGGCCTTGGCGTCCGCCGCGGCTTTCGCCTTCGCATCGGCCGCTGCCTTCGCCTTGGCCGCTGCTTCCTTGGCCGCTGCCTCCGCGGCAGCCGCCTTCTTCGCCGCCTCGCGCTCGGCCGCCGGATTCGCCTTGGGCTTGGGCGCAGGCTTGGGCTTCTCAACCGGCTTAGGGGCCGGCTGCGGCTTGGGCGGCGCGGGCTTTGGCTTGGGCTCCGCCTTCGGTGCGGCCTTGGGCGCAGGCGCGGGGGGCGCCGGCTTGGGCGCAGGTTGGGGCGGCGCGGGTGCGGGCGCCGGCGCGGGTTCGGGCTCCGCCGGGGCGGGCGGCGCGGCATCGTCCGGCTCGCCCGTCTCGGGCGCGACCGACTGTGCCGGCTCCTCCACCGCTTGCGGCGCCGTTGCCTCCAGCCCGACGTCCTTGACCAGGCTCACCTCGATCGGCTGCTGCTTCAGTTTTTCGGGATTGGGCGTCGCCAGGAAGCCGACCGACAGCAACCCGAACAGGATCAGATGTCCTGCCAGCGCAAGTCCCAGCCCGATGCGTTCCGACCGGTCCATCCGGGTCATTCGTCCCCGATCGTCACCAGCGCGACGCGGTTCAGCCCGGCGCGGTTCAGCTCGCCCATCACGCGCATCACCTGCCCGTAATCCAGCGCACGGTCGGCACGCAGATATACTTGCGGCGGATCACCCTCGCCGGATTCGGCGGCAATCGCGTCCAGCCGCGCGGGCAGCGCGTCGGCCGCTATTTCGTCCTTGGCGATGAAGATCCGGCCATCGGCGTCGAGCGAGATTTCGGTCGGCTCCTTGTCCTGGTCCAGCGGCTTGGCGCGGCTGTCGGGCAGGTTCACCGGCACGCCCGCGGTCAGCAGCGGCGCAGTGACCATGAAGATGATCAGCAGCACCAGCATCACGTCGACCAGCGGCGTGACGTTGATCTCCGCCATCGGTGCGCGGCGCCCGCCGGATCGCTGCGAGGGTAGCTGCATCGCCATGGCTCAGCCCTCCTGCACGGCGTGATCGATCGACGGCATCATGCTCACCGCTCGCGATCGAGCTGGCGCGACAGCGTCGCGTGGAAGCCGTCGGCAAAGCGGTTCAGCCGTGCCTCGATCCGGTTGATGCTGTGGCTGAAGCGATTGTAGGCGATCACCGCCGGAATGGCCGCGAAAAGCCCGATCGCGGTCGCGAACAGCGCCTCGGCGATGCCAGGCGCGACGACGGCGAGGCTCGTATTCTGCTGGCTGGCGATGCTGGTGAAGCTGCGCATGATGCCCCACACCGTGCCGAACAGGCCGACGAACGGCGCGACCGAGCCGACCGTCGCCAGCACGTTCAGCCGGTCCGACAGATTGTCGATATCGTTGGCGACCGCCGCGCCCATGGTGGTCGCCAGCCGCTCGCGCGTGCCGCCGCGATCGATCACCGATCCCTGCGTCGATCGCCGCCATTCGGCGACGCCGGCGGCAAAGACGCGGGCGCTCGGCAGATCCTCTTCGGCGCGCGTCTTGTAGAAGGCGTCGACATCGTCCGCCTTCCAGAAATCGCGCTCGAACTTCTCGGTCGCCTTCCGCGTCCGGCCCAGCTTGCGCCAGAAGGAAAAGATGATCGCCCAGGTCCAGATGCTGGCAGCGAGCAGGCCGAACATCACGCCCTTCACCACGAAATCGGCCTGCAGGAACAGGGCGATGGGCGACAGGGTAGCAGCGTCGGTATTGAAGAACGGGTTCAAGGCCTCAAGTCCCCCTTGTCGGCAAGTGCGCCGAAACGTTCGATCCAGTCACGCGGTTGCCGCCGGGGTCGCCCCGACGGTGCCACCAGCGCCGCGACGACATCCGCGTCGGCCAGCACAAGCGCGTCGCGCATGACTCGTTGATGAATGGAAACGCTGGCCGCGCGCACCTCGGTTACTCGCGTGACGACGACCAGTGCATCGTCCAGCCGTGCCGGCGCGCGATAGCGGATCGCCAGGCTGGTGACGGCATAGGCACCCTCGCCCGCTTCATGCACCGCGCGCTGGTCGATCCCGGCCAGCCGCAGCATGTCCGATCGCCCGCGTTCCATGAAGCGCAGGTAATTGGCGTGGTACACGATGCCCGACAGGTCCGTGTCTTCGAAATAGACGCGGATCGGCAGGCGATGTTCGACCCCGACGAAGCGGCCTTCAACAGGCTGATCGATGCGGCCGGTCTCCATTACCGGCCTGTTAACCGAAGCGGATCGTCGCGAACAGTCCCGTGGCGGGTGGTCAGTCCTGAAGAACCGCCGGATCGACCTCGATCCGCGGCGCACGCGTGCCGACCGCCACCGGGGCCGCCGCCGCACGGGTCGCCACGGCCGGCAACGCCGCTGTCGTGCGGGCTGCGCTGGCCGGTGCAGGCGCTGCCGGTGTCGCCGCGCGCACCGCCACTGCCGGCGTCACCACCGCCGGGGCCGTCGCCAGCGCAGGAACCGCGCTGATGCTCGTCCCCGACACCGCCACCGGCGCCGGGCGCGCGGCAATCGCCGCCGCGGGCGCCGCGGTGGCGGCAACCGCGCCGACAACCGGCGCTGGCGCGGGTGCAGACGTCTGCGCCGCCAGCGCGATCACTGGGCGCGGTGCCAGCATTTCGGCGAACGGCGCATCCAGCGTCGGCAGCACCGCGGCGGCAAAGGCCTGCAGCTCGTTGGGCCCCAGCCGCTCCGCCTCGGTCAGCGTCGCTGCCGCCGCGGTGCAGAACGGGTCACGCGCCGGCGCCTGGGAGAAGAAATTGTACAGCCGCGTCATCGCGTCGTCATAGCGGTCCTGCCAGTCGCCACCCATTGCGCGATACTGGCTCTCCAGCGCGGTTTCCGCTGTGGCCAGCGCCGCCTTCTGGTTGGTCAGCAGCGTGCGATAGCCCTCCACGATCTGGTTCCCCTGCGCCCCCCGGCACGCCAGCGCCGCGACGTTCAGTGCGACCCGCATGTGCCACACGGTCGCCGCGGGAGAGAGGCCGCGGTTGATCGGCGTGATCGCCGGCGTGACATAGACCGGCACCGGGGCGGACGCTGGTGGCGGGGTGGCAACGGCCACTTCCTTGGTGCGCGTGGCGCAGGCGGCCAGCGCCGCAATGGCGGCCGTGGCAACGATGGCTTGTGTAACGCGTGACATGGCGGCTCCGTTCTCCCCCGGATTCCCGTTGCCACGGGTCTGCGCCCGGAAGGTAAACGCGGAGTAAAGGATGCGATGAGCCGCCACCTCGCGCCGCGCGTCAGTCGAACACGGTCTTCAGGTTCATGAATTCGTGCAGGCCATAGGCACCCAGTTCGCGGCCGTGGCCCGATTTCTTGATCCCCCCGAACGGCGCCTCGGGGGTGGAGGCGAGCATCTTGTTCACCGCCATCATTCCCGAGGCAATGTCGCGGGTGAAGCGCTCCTGCTCGGCCGGGTCGCTGGTCCACACCGACGCGCCAAGGCCGAAGGGCACGTCATTGGCCAGCGCGATCGCGGCGTTGATGTCCTCGGCGCGGAACAGCATCGCAACGGGCCCGAACAATTCTTCCTGCGCGGCGGGATGATCGATCGGCACATCGACCAGGATGCCCGCCGACATGAAGGCGCCCTTCCCCGGCAGCGGCTCGCCGCCCAGCAGCAGCCGACCGCCCGCCGCCTCGATCTGCGCCAGCTGGTCGATCACCGTCTGGCGCTGCTCCTCGCTCGACAGCGGCCCCATGTCGGTCGCCGCATCCATTGGGTCGCCGGCGACCACCGCCTTCATGCCCGCCGAGAAGCGCTCGAGGAACGCGTCATACACATCGGCGTGGACGATCATCCGCTTGGCACAGATGCACGACTGGCCGGTATTCTGGGTGCGCGCCGTCACCGCCGCCTTCGCCGCCGCGTCGAGGTCGGCCGACGGCATGACGATGAACGGATCCGATCCGCCCAGTTCCAGCACCACCTTCTTCAGCGCGGCGCCCGCCGCCTCGGCGACCTTCGCGCCGGCGCCCTCGCTGCCGGTTAGCGTCACTGCCGCGATCCGGTCATCGGCGATCAGCGCGCCGACTTTGCCGCTCCTGATCGCCACATTCTGGAACAGTCCGGCCGGCGCCCCGGCAGCGATCACCGTTTCCTCGATCGCGGCGGCGACGCCTTGGCACAGCGAGGCATGTTTCAGCAGCCCGACATTCCCCGCCAGGATCGTCGGCGCCAGCCAGCGGACCACCTGCCAGTATGGAAAATTCCACGGCATCACCGCCAGCACCGCGCCGATCGGCAGGTAATGGCTCGTCGCCTTGCCGCCCGGCACGTCGACCGTGCGGGGTGCCAGCATCCCCGGCCCGTTCTGCGCATAATAGCGGAACGCCGCCGCGCATTTCTCCACCTCGGCGATGGCGGATTTCAGCGTCTTGCCCATCTCCTGCGTCGCAAGTTCGCCCAGCCTGCGCTTGTCCGCCTCGAACGCCTCGGCGATCCGCGCCAGCAGGTCGGTGCGCGTTTTCAGGTCGGTGGTGCGCCATTCCGCCCAGAAGGCATGCGCGCGGGCGACGTGCATTTCCACCTCCGCGTCGGTGTGTTCGGGATGGGTGGCGCCGGGCGCGCCGGTGGCGGGATTGATGCTCTGGAACATGCCGCCTGAAACGATCGCGCGCACGCCCGTATCCTCCGCCATTCCCCCTATTGCCTCGTCCTGTCGCACCGGCCGCCCCGCGGCGCCGCGCCTGCTTGACCCCTCGCCCGCGCCTGTCCCATAGCACCGCCATGGACACGCCCGTCGACAGCCTGACGTTCGAGGCCGCGCTCAAAGAGCTCGAAGCGATCGTAGCGCGCCTTGAATCCGGCGATACGCCGCTTGCGGATGCAATCGCCTTGTACGAACGCGGCAATCAGCTGCGGGCGCGCTGTGCCGAACGGCTCGATGCCGCGCAGGCCCGGATCGAGGCGATCCGGCTTGACGCCGAGGGCCGCGCCACGACGACACCCTTCACCGCCGGATGACCCTCACCCCGACGCTTTCGGCGGCACTGGCCGATACCGCGCGCGACATCGACGCGCGCTTCGATGCGTTGCTGGCGGTGCCGGACGATCCCCGCGCCGACCTCTATCGCGCGATGCGCCACGCCGCGATCGATGGTGGCAAGCGGCTGCGCCCGCTGCTGGTCGTCGCCACCGCGCGGCTGTTCAACTGCGACATGGACTGTGCCGGGCGCGTCGCGCTCGCGCTGGAGGCGATCCATGTCTATTCGCTGATCCACGACGATCTGCCGGCGATGGACAATGACGACATGCGTCGCGGCCGTCCCACCGTGCACAAGCAGTTTGACGAGGCGACCGCGATCCTCGCCGGCGACTGCCTCCACGCGCTGGCGTTCGAGGTGCTGGCCGATCCCGCCACCCATCCCGATCCCTTCGTCCGCGCCGAACTGGTGCTCGATCTGTCGCGCGCCGCCGGCCCCGCCGGCATGGCCGGTGGCCAGATGATGGATCTGGAGGCGGAACGCGCCAGCTTCGACCTTGCCACCGTCACCCGGCTGCAGGCGATGAAGACCGGCGCGCTGATTCTCGCCGCGGTGGAGGCAGGGGCGATCCTCGGCCGCATCCCGCCCGAGGGGCGCACACATTTGCGCGGCTATGCCCGCGATATCGGACTTGCCTTCCAGATCGTCGACGACCTGCTCGACGTGGAGGGGGATGAAGCGCTGGCCGGAAAGAAGCTGCGCAAGGATGACGGGGCGGGCAAGGAAACCTTTGTCTCGCTCCTCGGGGTGGATGCGGCACGGGAGCGGTGCCGGATGCTGGTGGATCAGGCGATTGCGCACCTGCGCAGCTACGGCCCCGAGGCCGACCTGCTCCGCGACATCGCGCGCTTCGTGCTTTCAAGGGATCATTGAGCATGGCGAGAATCGGTGTTTACCCGGGGACGTTCGACCCGATCACGCTGGGCCACATGGACATCATCCGGCGCGGCGCGAAGCTGGTCGACCGGCTGGTCATCGGCGTCACGACCAATCCGTCGAAAAGCCCGATGTTCTCGCTTGAGGAGCGGATGGCGCAGGTGGAGCGCGAATGCGCCGGGCTCGACGCCGACATCCGCGTCGTCAGTTTCGATCTGCTGCTGATGGATTTCGCCGAGCGCGAAGGCGCCAGCATGATCGTGCGCGGGCTGCGCGCAGTGGCCGATTTCGAATATGAATATCAGATGGCCGGGATGAACCAGCAGTTGAATGACCGGATCGAAACGGTCTTCCTGATGGCCGATGTGGCGTTGCAGCCGATCGCCAGCCGGCTGGTCAAGGAAATCGCCCGTTTCAACGGCGACATCAGCAAGTTCGTGAGCCCCGCCGTGCGCGACGAAGTCGTTGCACGTGTGGAACAGACCGGGCGGCGCGGCGGACAATAGGTTTCCGGCAACGGCGCACCCCGGTTCAGATTGGCGCAAGCCGCGATCTAGTTTAGGGCGCTGCTGACACGATCGGGTTGGGATGACGATGCGCTTTGTTGGATTGATTGCGATGCTGGCCGCCACGCTGCTCGCCGGCCCGGCCATGGCCCAGAGCAAGGCGATGGAGGAAGCGGCCAAGGCAGGACAGGCGACGAAGCAGCGCTATACCCCGCCGCCCACCACCGATCTCGAAAACACCTGGCTGCTCGACCTGTCGAGCGGCGGGCGCGTGTCGATCTGGCTGCGCCCCGACGTCGCGCCCGACATGGTGCGCCGGATCAAGAACCTGACGCGCCGCAAATTCTACGACGGCCTGACCTTCCACCGCGTCATCGACGGCTTCATGGCGCAGGGCGGCGATCCGCAGGGCGACGGCACCGGCGGCTCGGACCTCCCCGACGTGAAGGCGGAGTTCAATTACCTGCCGCACGTGCGCGGCGCGGTCGCGGCGGCACGCGCGCAGGATGAAAACAGCGCCAACAGTCAGTTCTACATCATGCTGATGCCGCGGCTCAGCCTCGACGGGAAATACACCGTGTTCGGCCGCGTGCTTGAGGGCATGCAATATGTCGACGCGATCGAAAAGGGCGAGCCGCCGGCCAACCCGACGCGCATCCTCCACGCCTATATCGCCGCCGATAACCCTCCGCCCTTTCGCGCCGAGGCGGCCCCCGCGCCGGTGACGCAGGAGGCGCCGGTGACGCTGCCCGGAACAAAGCCAGCGGCGCCTGCACGGAACTCGCGCCCGCGTCGATAGTCTCTTCCTCGTTCACTGCGCCAGCGGACGGGGGAAGATGACGTGAATCAGGCGGCGGCCTGGCTACCTTATTGCGGCATCGCGCCGCTTCCTGACACGCTGATCGGGCGCTGGAACGGCGATCCGATCCTGCTCGCGGCGCTGCTGCTTGCGGCGCTCGCCTTCTACCGGCGCCCCGGCGCCAGCGCGTCGCAGCGACAGGCCTTCGCCGCCGCGCTGGCCCTGTGCCTCCTCCTTTTCGTCTCCCCGCTCTGCGCGCTCACCTCCGCGCTCTTTGCCGCGCGCACCGTCCATCATGTGCTGCTGACCGCGCTGGTCGCGCCGCTGCTCGCGATCGCGCTTGCCTCCACCGTCCGCCCGCCGCGCGGCGGGCTCGCGCTATGGACCGTCGCGCACACGCTCGCCTTCTGGGTCTGGCATGCGCCGCCCGCTTATGCCTGGGCGCTGTCGAGCAACGCCGCTTACTGGCTGATGCAGGCGAGCCTGCTCGTCACCGCCTGGGGCATGTGGGCGCATATCCGCACCGCCCCCATGCCGATGGGCATTGCCGCCCTGCTGGCGATGATGGTGCAGATGGGGCTGCTCGGCGCGCTGCTCGTGTTCAACAGCGGCGCGCTCTACGCCCCGCATTATCTCACCACCCAGGCGTGGGGCTTCTCCCCGCTGGAGGATCAGCAGCTCGCCGGCCTCATCATGTGGGCGCCCGCCGCCGGCCTCTACCTCGGCGGCGCGCTGTGGCTGCTCGCGCGCTGGTTCGTCGCGGAGGAGCGTGAGGTGGCACCGCGATGATCCGCCAGCTGCGCGAATGGGCCCGCGGCCACACCGAACGCGGCCGTTATTCCCCGGTCGGCATCGCCTTCCACTGGATCATGGCCTTCCTGATCCTGTTCCAGCTCGGCTGGGGCTGGTCGATGAGCCGGCTGCCGGTGGGCGAGGACAAGCTTGCCGCCTATCAGGTGCACAGCGCCGCCGGGCTCGCCGTGATCCTGCTGGCGCTGGCGCGCTTCGCCTGGCGCCTCGCCGTCCCCGGCCCGATCAACGACGCCGACAAGCAGGGCTGGCAGACGACCGTCTCGGTCGTCATCCACTATATCTTCTACGCCACCTTCTTCCTCTTGCCGATCAGCGGCTGGGTGATGTGGTCGGCGATCGCGGAGCCCGGTCCGCTCTATCTCGCCGGTGTCGTCCCCTGGCCGCCCTTCCCGCTCGGCGACATGCCGCTGACCTTGCGCTGGCAGATCATGGACGTGGCGGAGGACGTTCACCTCGCGGTGGTGTTCGCGCTGTTCCTCGTCATTCCGCTCCACGTGGGCGCGGCGCTGAAGCATCATTTCTGGGATCGTCACGATGTGCTGAGCGGGATGCTGCCGGAGATCCCGGACGAGGAAGACCCCCAGGGAGACCGGACGCATAAGCACCGAGACCGGCAACCTCGCCCGGCGTGAGCTTGCGGCTGATCTCCAGCATAACATTGCCCGGATCGTTGCGCCGCTCGCTCTTCTGCCACGCGATCAGCTGCTCCGACAGATAGCCCGCCGGCTGCCCGCCCAGCGCCGGATTGCCCGCACCCACGCCTTCGCCCGCCGCACCGTGACACACCGCGCATGGCTGAAGGCCGCGCGCCGCATCGCCGCGCTGGTACAGCAGCGCCGCCGGCCCGGTGTTCGCGCTGGCCCCCGCCGCACCCGCCGCAGCCGCCGCAGCCGCCGCCGGCTGATAGGGCATGGCGGCATAATAAGCCGACACCGTCTGCCGGTCGGCCGGGGTCAGCCGCTTGGCGATCCACTCCATCTCGGCATTCTTGCGCCGCCCGCTGGCATAGGCCTCCAGCTGCGCGGTCAGATAGCCGAGGTCCAGCCCCGCCAGCCGCGGCGCGCCCGCGCCATTGCCGCGCCCATCGACGCCGTGACACACCAGGCACGCGCTCGCCGCACCGGCATCGCCGCCGCTCAGCGCCACCAATTGCCCGGTCTCGACGAAGCGGTCGGCCGCCGTCCGGTCCGCCGTCCCGCACGCCGCCAGCAACAGAAACGCAAGGCCGGCGAGCGGCCGTCGCCGGGAGGGTGCAGCCGTAATCATCGCTTCCTCGGAACCTCCGCCGATCCGATCGGTTCCGAAACGACCGGCACCGGTTCGTGCCGGGCCATGAAGGGGGATCATTGCCGACGCTTCGCGCCCTGTTGCCGCTGCTTGCGCTTGCGCTGCCCGTCGGCGCCTGCAAGCCGCCACCTGACGAGCGCCAGCATATGCCACAGGCCGATCCCGCCGCCGGCCTCGCCGCGATCCGCCGCGTCGGCTGCGGATCCTGTCATTCGATCCCCGGGCTCAGCTGGCCGAAGGGCGAACTGGGCCCCGCGCTCGACAGTTTCGGCGATCAGGGCATGATCGCCGGCCGCCTCCCCAACCGCCCCGACGTGCTGGCGCATTTCGTGCGCCGCGCACCCGAACTCGTCCCGGGAACCACCATGCCGGCCATGCCGCTCAGCGAGAAGGAAGCGCGCGATGTCGCCGCCTACCTCTACACCCTCCGCTCCCGGTAACGCCGGCCCCGTCGATGGTCTGGCGAACAGCCTCGCCGGCTGGCCGCCGCCCGTGCTCGATCCCGCCGGGCCGTTCGCGGGTTCGATCTCCACCCTGTCGTGGATCCTGTTCGCGATGGGCGTCGGCGTCCTGCTGGTCGTCCTCGTCGCCTTGTGGATCGCGCTGTTCGGCAAGGATCGGCTGCGTGAGCGGCTGGGCGGCAGCAAGGCGATCTGGATCGGCGGCATCGCCTTCCCCGTCGTCGTGCTCAGCGTGCTGCTGGTCCATGGCCTGACGCTCACCCGCAATCTCACCGCCCCGCCGGGCCCGGTGGCGATGAAGGCGCGAATCACAGGCGAAATGTGGTGGTGGCGCGTCGATTACCTGGGCGACAACGGCCAGCCGCAGCTGCGCGACGCCAACGAACTGCACATTCCCACCGGCCGCACCGTGCTGCTCGAACTCGAATCGAACGACGTCATCCACAGCTTCTGGGTGCCGCGCCTGTCGGGCAAGCTCGACATGATCCCCGGCCGCCGCAACGTGATGAAGATCCAGGCCGACAAGCCCGGCGTCTATGGTGGGCAATGCGCCGAATATTGCGGCGGTCCGCACGCGCTGATGGGCTTTGTCGTCGTCGCGCACGAACCGGCCGATTTCGCCCGCTGGCTCGCCGCCCGCAAGCAGCGTCTGCAACAGGCCGCCCCCGCCACGGCGACGCCCGCATCGGTCAGCCGCGGCGCGCAGCTGTTCCAGTCCACCGGCTGCGCCGCCTGCCACCGTGTCGCGGGGACGCAGGCGAACGGCCTCGCCGGCCCCGACCTTACCCATATCGGCACCCGCCAGTCGCTCGGCGCGGGCATCCTGCCGAACAATCGCGGCACGCTGATCGGCTGGATCGGCAACAGCCAGGCGATCAAGCCGGGCAACCGCATGCCGCCCTACACGATGCTGCCCGGTGAGGATCTTCAGGCATTGGCCGATTACATGCAGGCGCAGAAGTGACCTCGGAAACCGGCTTCGACACGTCGCTCTACGATCGCTTCCCGACCAAGGGGGAGCGACCGGCCGGGGAGCGCGCCGAGCTCGAACGGATCTGGTGCAAGCCCAAGGGCTGGGAGCTGCTGACCGCGGTCAACAACAATTACATCGGCTTCTATTACGTCGCGACCGCCTTCGCCTTCTTCATCCTGGCCGGCGTGCTGGCGCTGGTCATGCGGGTACAGCTTGCGCTGCCGCTGATGGGCGTGCTGCCGCAGGAAACCTACAACCAGTTCTTCACCATGCACGGCACGGTGATGATGTTCCTCTTCGCGGTGCCGGCGATGGAGGCGATGGCGGTGCTGCTGCTGCCGCAGATGCTGGCCGCGCGCGACCTGCCGTTCCCGCGCCTCTCGGCCTATGCCTTCTGGGCCTATGCCGTGGGCGGCCTGTGTTTCTTCGCCTCGCTGTTCGTCGGCCTTGCCCCCGACGGCGGCTGGTTCATGTACCCGCCCTATACCAGCACCACCTATTCGCCCGGCATCAACGCCGATTTCTGGCTGCTGGGCATCGGCTTCATCGAGATCTCCGCCATCGCCGGCGCGATCGAGATCATCGTCGGCGTGCTGCGCACCCGCGCGCCCGGCATGACGCTGGCGAAAATGCCGATCTACGCCTGGGCGATGCTGGTGTTCGGGGTGATGATCATCATCGGCTTCCCCTCGGTGATCCTGTGCACCCTGCTGCTGGAGCTGGAGCGCGCGTTCAACTGGCCGTTCTTCGATTCCACCCGCGGCGGCGATCCGTTGCTGTGGCAGCACCTGTTCTGGTTCTTCGGCCACCCGGAAGTGTACATCATCTTCCTCCCCGCCTCGGGCCTCGTCTCGATGGTGGTGGCGGCCGTCGCGCGTACCCGGCTGGTCGGGCACAATCTCGTCGTGCTGGCCTTCCTCGCCACCGGCTTCATCAGCTTCGGCGTGTGGGCGCACCACATGTTCACCACCGGCATGCCGACGCTGTCGGTCAGCTTCTTCTCCGCCGCCAGCATGGCGGTCAGCGTCCCCGCCGGCATCCAGGTCTTCTCCTGGATCGCGACCTTTGCGATCGGCCGCGCGCGCTACAACACGCCGACGCTGTTCCTGCTCGGCGGGCTCATCACCTTCGTCATCGGCGGCTTGACCGGCGTCATGGTCGCGATGGTGCCGTTCGACTGGCAGGCGCACGACAGCTATTTCATCGTCGCGCACCTCCACTACGTGCTGATCGGGGGGATGGTCTTCCCCTTCTTCGCCGCGCTTTATTACTGGACGCCGATGACCAGCCGGCGTCCGCTGTCGGAACGGCTTGGCCGATGGATTTTCTGGCTGATGTTCATCGGCATGCAGGTGACGTTCCTGCCGATGCACCTCACCGGCTTCATGGGCATGCCCCGCCGCGTCTATACCTATCTCCCCGGCCGCGACTGGGATCTCACCAACATGATCTCGACCGTCGGCGCCTTCCTGTTCGGCGCGGGCGTGCTGCTGTTCCTGATCGATTGCGCGCGCAACATGCGCTTCACCACCGATCATGACGCGGGCAACGTCTATGGCGGCGGCACATTGGAATGGCTCCCCACCGGGCTGTTCTCCACCCGCAGCATCCCGGTGATCAAGAGCCGCTATCCCTTGTGGGACGATCCGAAGCTGGCCGAGGATGTCGACGAGGGCCGCTATTTCCTCCCCGGCTCCGCGACCGGCCTGCGCGAAACGATCATCACCAGCCCGCTGCGCGCCGAGCCGCAATATGTGCAGATCCTCCCCACCCCCTCGCCCTGGCCGCTGCTGGGCGCGATCTTCACCGCCGGCTTCTTCCTGATCCTGACGGTGCAGGCCTATTTCATCTCCTTCGTCAGCGGCATCCTGGCGGTCGCCTGCATCCTGCGCTGGCTGTGGGACACCGATCGGCTGGTGCCCGAGAAGAAGGTCGATGTCGGCGCCGGCATCATGCTGCCGACCTATGCCACCGGCCCGCGCACCCACGGCTGGTGGGCGATGATCATCCTCCTGATCGTCATCGGCATGATGTTCGTCATGGCGATCTTCGGTTTCTTCTATCTCTACGGCATCCACCCGCAATTCTGGATCGCCGCGCCCGATCCCGTATGGCTGCTCCCGATCCTGCTCGGCCATGGCGGCGGCGCCGGTTTCGCGCTGCTCGCCCGCTACATGCTGGCGCGCGAGAAGACCGAATTGTGGACGCCGGGCGTCTTGCTGTGCTGCGCGGCGGCCGGGCTCGCGATCGGCTTCGGCGTCGATTGCTGGAACTGGACGGCGCACGGCCTGTGGCCCACCGCCAGCGGCCAGGGCGCGATCGTCTATGCCTTCCAGACGCTGCAGGGGCTGATCGTCGCGATCAGCGTGCTGATGGCGGGCTATATGGCGGCGCGCAACAGCCGCGCGCTGATCGTCCGCCCGCGCAACAACTCGATGGACCTCACCGTCATGTTCATGTGCTACACCGCCGCGCAGGGCAGCGTCATCGCGCTCCTCGCGCGGCTCTTCCCGGGCACGATCTGACGATGCGCGCCTGGGCCTGGATGCTCGGCGGGATGATCGTCTGGGCGGTGCATTTCTTCGCCGTCTACATCGTCGCCAGCGTGTTCCTGACCACCGACATCGCGCGCATCCTGACGGTGATGATGACGCTGGCGTGCCTCGCGGCGGACGGCTGGCTGATCGCGCGGCTCCGGCAGGCGCGCGCCGGCACGCAGGATTCGTTCAGCGACTGGATGCGCTGGATCGCGCTGGGCGGCGCTGGCCTCTCGCTGGTCGCAGTGCTGTGGCAGGGGCTGCCCGCGCTGCTCGTCTAGCCCGGGTTCGCCCTCCGGGCGTCAGCGCGAACCCCACAGGCCGACCGCCGCCGCAATCGCCCCCGCCGCCGCGACAAAGGCGACAATCATCAGCAGCCCGTCCTTGACCAGCAACGCCATGCCGAACGCCGCGATTGCCGCCATCGGCGCGGTCGTCGCCATCGGCAACAGCTCCAGCGGCGGCACCGACAGCGTCAGCATGATGATCGCCGCCGCCGCCACCCGCACCATCGGCCCCTGGGTCAGCGCGGGCAGCCGCCCGTGAAACCATTTGTCCATCCGCTTGGCCACCGGGCGCAGCTTCTTCACCGCCTTGGCGACCTTTTCGGACTTGAGCGATCGGTTGGCGAGGAATCCCGGCAGCCACATATGCTTGCGCCCGAACAGCAATTGCCCCGCGGTCAGCACGATCACCAGCGCCAGCAGCGTCGGCAGGCCGGGGATCGACCCCACCGGCGATATGTCGATCAGCGGCAGGATGACCAGGAACGGCGCATAGCTGCGATTGCCGAACGCCTCGATCGTCTGCCCCAGCGATACCTCGTCCTTCTCGTTCGCTAGTTCGTCCAGCCGGTCCAGGATATCGCCGACGCTATGGGGTTCATCTGCCATCGCCGGTGAACGGCGCGACGCGGCTCACGGTTCCGCCACCGTAACGGTCCAACATAGGTAAAGAAAAAGGGCCGCGGCACCCGTGGATGCCGCGGCCCCTTGTCGTCGCTCAGCCTGCGATCACTTGTACTTCAGGTCGAAGCGATCGGCCTCCATCACCTTGGTCCACGCCGCGATGAAGTCCTTGACGAACTTCTCCTTGGCGTCGTCGCAGGCATAGACTTCGGCCAGCGCACGCAGCTGCGAATTGGCGCCGAACACCAGGTCCGTCCGCGTCGCCTTCCAGCGCGGCTCGTCGGTCGCGCGATCGGTGCCGATGTAGAGCTCGTCGCCCGTTTCATCGACTTCCTTCCACGCCGTGCCCATGTCGAGCAGGTTGACAAAATAATCGTTCGTCAGCTGCCCCGGCTTTTCGGTCAGCACGCCATGATCGGTATCGCCATGGTTGGCGCCGATCACCCGCATCCCGCCGACCAGCACCGTCATCTCCGGCCCGCTCAGCCCCAGCAGCTGCGCCCGGTCGACCAGCAGCTCCTCGGTCGGCACGTTGAACCGCACCTGCAGGTAATTGCGGAAACCGTCCGCCTTGGGCTCGAGCACGTCGAAGCTCGCCGCATCGGTCTGCTCCTGCGTCGCATCGGTACGCCCTGGGGTGAACGGCACCTCGATGTCATGGCCGGCCGCCTTCGCCGCCTGCTCGACCCCCACGCTGCCGCCCAGCACGATCAGGTCCGCGATCGACACCTTCTTGCCGCCGCTCGCGCTGCCGTCGAAGTCCGCCTTGATGCGCTCATAGACGTCGAGCACGCGGGCCAGCTTCTCCGGCTCGTTGACGTCCCAGTTGCGCTGCGGCTCCAGCCGGATTCGCGCGCCATTGGCGCCGCCGCGATGGTCCGACTGGCGATAGGTCGCGGCCGAGGCCCAGGCCGTCTTCACCAGCTCGCTCGTCGACAGGCCAGCGTCGGCGATCTTCTTCTTCAGCGCCGCGACGTCCGCGGCATCGATCGGGGCGTAATCGGCCTTCGGGATCGGATCCTGCCAGATCAGGTCCTCCGCCGGCACGTCCGATCCCAAATACCGGATCTTCGGCCCCATGTCCCGGTGGCACAGCTTGAACCAGGCGCGGGCAAAGGCGTCGGCGAACAGGTCCGGGTTGTTGCGGAACCGCTCGGAAATCTCGCGATACTTGGGGTCGACCTTCATCGCCATGTCGGCCGTGGTCATCATCGTCGGCACCTTGACGCCCGGCGTATGCGCCTTGGGCGCCAGCGTCTCGGGCGGGTTGCCCACCGGCTGCCACTGCCACGCCCCGGCCGGGCTCTTCACCAGCTCATAATCGTGGTCGAGCAGCATCTCGAAATAGGTCATGTCCCACTGGATCGGCGTCGGCGTCCACGCGCCCTCGATCCCGCTGGTGATCGTGTGATCGCCCATCCCGGTCTCGTGGGTGGAGGCCCAGCCGAGGCCCATCTGCGCAATGTCCGCGCCTTCCGGCTCCGCGCCGACCAGCTTCGCATCACCAGCGCCATGCGCCTTGCCGAAGGTATGGCCACCGGCGGTCAGCGCGACGACTTCCTCGTCGTTCATGCCCATGCGGTGGAACGTCTCGCGGATGTCGCGCGCCGACCCCTTGGGATCAGGCTCGCCGCCCGGCCCTTCGGGATTGACGTAGATGAGGCCCATCTGGATCGCCGCCAGCGGGTTCTCCAGCGCCAGCCCCGACTTCTCGTCGATCCGCGTCTGGCCGAGCCATTCCTCCTCGGTCCCCCAATAGATGCTCTTTTCGGGCTCGAACACGTCCTCGCGCCCGCCGCCAAAGCCGAACACCGGGCCGCCCATCGATTCGATCGCGACATTGCCGGTCAGGATGAACAGGTCCGCCCAGCTCAGCTTGCGACCGTATTTCTGCTTGATCGGCCACAGCAGGCGCCGCGCCTTGTCGAGGTTGCCGTTATCCGGCCAGCTGTTGAGCGGCGCGAAGCGCTGCGCGCCCGAGGACGAACCGCCGCGCCCGTCGCCGGTGCGATACGTGCCGGCCGAGTGCCAGGCCATGCGGATGAAGAACGGGCCATAGTGACCGTAATCTGCCGGCCACCACGGCTGGCTGTCGGTCATCAGCGCGCGAAGATCGGCCTTCACCGCTTCCAGGTCGAGCGTCTTGAACTCGGCGGCGTAATCGAAATCGTCGCCCATCGGATTGCCCGACAGGCCATCCTGCTGGAGGATTTCCAGCGACAGCTGATTCGGCCACCAGTCGCGGTTGGTGCGCCCCAGCAGCTTGCGCAGCGCGGCCGGCTCCTTCGAATGATCGCTCAGCGGGCTTCCGGTAACCGGGCAGCCACTGGTGGGTGCGTCCATGTCGTGTTCCTCTCGTCGCGATTATCAGCGAGGAGACTAGGCCGATCGCGCGGTGATGGAAGCGACATAAATTCGTCAGTACGACAGGCGAAATCGATCAATAAGCGATCCTTGTGCAAAATTGCCGATGATCGATCAGGCCGCGTCCGCCGCGCTGCGCGCCAGCAATGCCTCGATCGTCGGCAGCAGATGCGCCGCCACCGCCGCGATCGCCCGCGCGTTGGGATGGACGCGATCGGGCAGCACCATGTCGGCGCGTCCCATGATCCCGGCGGGAAAGAAGTCGCTCACCGCCGCGCCATGCCGCGCCGCCACTGCGCCATGCACGCCAAGGTAGGGCTCCGCCCGCGCCCGGATCAGCGCCGGGGGATCGATCGTCGTCAGCAGCACCGGAATGCCGCACCGCCCCAGTTCGGTGAGCATCGCGTCGAGGTTCGCGCGCGTCTCGCCCGGCGGCACGCCCCGCAGCACGTCGTTGGCGCCGATCTGGATGATCGCCAGGTCGGGCGGCGCGCGCATCGCGGCCAACACGCGCGGCAATCGGCGCAGCGCGTCGGCGGTCGTGTTGCCCGACACGCCGGCATTCAGCACCCGCGCCCCCGGAAAGCGCCCGGCCAGCCCGCGTTGCAGCTGCGCGGCCAGACCATCATCGGCCGCCAGCTCGTAACCGGCGATCAGGCTGTCACCAAAGGCGAGGAGATACGGTGGTTCGGCTGGCATCGCCGCTTAAGATAGGGGCCGCCCGGCCAATGTCACCGCAGCCCCTGCCGCGCGCCGCCCCCTCGGCATGGCGCGCGGCAGGAACAACGATCAGTTGCTGGTGATCGCCGGCTTGGGCGTGAACGGCTTGATCCCGAACTCGGGGTACACCTCCGCCGGGTAGAAGAAGGTGCCGTCCTTCACCACCATCGCGATCCGCTTGATCGCCTTCAGGTCCTTGGTCGGATCACCCGGCACCAGGAAAAAATCGGCCAGCTTGCCCGGCTCAACCGAACCCAGCGTCGCGTCCTGGCCAAGGTATTTCGCCATGTCCCACGAGGCGCGGGTCAGGATCTGCGCCGGGGTCATGCCAACCTTCTGGTACAATTCCAGCTCGCGGTGAAACGTGAACGAACCGCCCGTGTCGGTCCCCGGCACGATCATCACCCCGCGCTCGTTCAGCATGCGAATCGTCGCGACGATCTTGTCATAGGCGCCGCGATAGGCGGCATCGTCGCCCGGTGCGCTGGCATCAATCCACGCCTGCTTCAGGCTGCGCTGCGCCCCGATCGGCAGGTGATCGACATAATCGGTCGCCCCCGGCGCAATCTGCCCGTCGCGGTTGAGCAGCAGGTTCTCGTGGATGCCCAGCGTCACGTCGATCGGCAGCTTGCGGTCGACCATCATGCCGATCGTCTTCTGCACCTTGGGGCTGTTGAGATCGAGCGCGGGCAGCCGCTTCAGCGCGGTCAGGCGGAACAGCGTGCGCGTATCCTCCTCCGGCTTGATCACCCAGCCCAGCATGAACTGGTTGATATGCGTCAGCTCATCGAACCCGGCCTCGATCATCTGGTCCGCGGTGGCGAAGGCGGGGACGTGCCCGGCGACCTTCAGCCCGCGCGCATGTGCCTCCTTCACCAGCGCCGGAATCCACGCCGGGTTCATGCTGTTGTACGATTTGACGCCCCAGAACTTGCCGTGATCGGCGTACCAGCGGACCGCTGCGACCGCCTCCGCCTCGCTGTTGACCAGGATGCCGTTGTTGGCGCTGAACGGGCTCTTCCCCTCGATGAAGCCGGCGCGCACGATCCGCGGCCCCGCGATCACGCCCTTGTCGATCCGCTCCACCAGCGTGTCGAGCACGGCATTGTCATTGCCCATGTCGCGCATCGTGGTGACGCCCGCGGCCAGGTTCAGCAGCGCGCCTTCCTGCCCGGTGTGCGCGTGCATTTCGTAGAGGCCGGGGACGATCGTGCCGCCAGCGCCATCAATCACCGTCTCGCCCGCCGCGCCGGTCTTGGCCACCGGCTCGACAGCGGTGATCTTGTTGCCCGACACCAGCACCGACACCGGATTGCCCAGCGTCCCCGCCTTGGGATCGAACACGCGCACGTTGCGGATTCGCACCGGCCCGGCATAGCGATGCGCGACCTTCTTGTTGATCGCCACGAACCGGTCGGTCGACCATTGCGCCGCCAGCGTCTTCAGCCGCTCGGCCTCGCCCTCGTAACCCGCACGCACGATCACCTGGCGCGGCGAAATCGCGGCGAACATGTCGCCCTTGTCGTCGAGCAGGATGGTGTCCGGCGTGGTCTCGATCCCGCCGACGTCATAGGCGGTCACCTTCAGCGGGCCGTTCGCGCCGGTCATGTTCAGCGTCTGGCCCTTGGTCAGCGTCAGCGTGCCGCCCGGCAGCGCGGCCAGCGTGGTGCCGCCGGTCTTCAGGATCGCGCGCGCATAGAGGCCCGTCGACCAGGGGCTGCCGCTCTGCGCGACATAGACCGCCCCCGCCGGCGCAGTGGCGACCGATCCCTTCCCCGTCGCATCGGTCCAGGTCGCACCCTTGCCGCTGCGCGCGAAATGCTCCTCGACCTTCGATCCGAAAGTCGTCGTCCCGGCAATGTCCCAGGCCACCGGCAGGCCGTTCGCATCGAGCCGCAGCGTCTCCTTCATCGTCGGGCCGCGACCGTTGTTCTTGTAGTCGAAATCGATCGCGGTGCGGTCACCCTCGACGTCGGCGTTGAGGTGCCCGACGGTCTTGCCGCCGAAGATCACGCTGTAACGCTGCATTTCCGCGGCGGCATTGGTGGCAAGACACAGGGCGAGCGCAGCAAAGGCCGCAGAGGACAGGAGCTTCATACCCGACCGTTACGGTCGCGGCGCTTCACGCGCAACAATATGTCGTTGCGTCACATATGGGATTTGCGCATCCCGCCAGGCGGTTTTACGCCGCGTCCGGCAACGGCTCGCTCCCCGCCGACCGCGCGACATGCAGCGTCTCGACGCAGTGATCGTCGGCCCAGGCCAGCCCGGCGGCCTCCGCATCGTCATAGCTGGCATAGGTGTCGCCACCCACCAGCGAGACGGATTCGGCCGAATCCACGTCGCCGCAGCGGAACAGCACCGATCCTTCCAGCAGGAAACGACCATCGTCGCGCTGCTGGATGCGGATGCAATCGGTGTCGGGCGGGGGTGCCTCGCCGGCCGGCAGCTTCACGATCTGCATAACACCTCCCGTTGCTAACGGGGGTCAACGCACCGCGCGGACGGACGGTCCGAATCGTTCATCGGAACATCTGGCCGCAAGGACCGCGGGCGCGGCCAATGTGCGCCGATTCAGCGCCGCAGGCAGGCCGAAGCTCCGGTGATCGAGGCCGTTTTGCGCCGGCCTAATCGTCGATCATCGCGCGGAGTGCCGGGCTCAGCCATTCCACCACCCGCCCCTCACGCCGCGTCAGCGCCCGTACCGCCAGCCCCCGCTGCGTCGCCATCGCCATCATCTCCGCCGGCGCCAAGACGCTCAGCGCCGTCGCCCACGCATCCGCCGCCATCGCCGTGTCATGGATCACGCTCACCGCCAGCGCATGCGCCACCGGATAGCCCGTCCGCGGGTCGATCGTATGCCGCCCCCGGACATAATCACCCGACGTCGCCACTGCGCATTGATGAAGCGCCACCCGGATCGGCGCCGCGCAGCCGCCCGGCGTCTCCAGTTCCACCCACCAGGGATCACCGTCAGGCCGCAACCCGCGCCCGACAAACTCGCCGCCGATCTCGACCAGTTGGTGGGAAATACCGTGTTCTGTCAATATCTTGGAAAGACGGTCAACGGCATGCCCCTTGGCAATGCCGGACAGGTCCAGCCGCGCCTCGCCGTGCCGCCTGACCCGGCACCCGGCCCGGTCAAGCTCGAGCTGGCGCCACCCCCCGCCGGCACGCGCTGCGGCAATTTCGTCGACGGTGGGCAGACGATCCACCGCCACCGGCCCATGTCCCCAACGCTCGACTAGCTTACCGATCGCCGGATCGAACGCACCGCCCGACGCCGCCGCCACCTCCAATGATGTGGCAAGCACCTCTACAAATTCGTCCGAAATCGAATGCCACTCACCCGGCGCCGACCGATTGATCGCGCTGAGCCGCGAATCCGCGGCCCAATGGCTCATGTCGCTGATAACGCCGGCGAAAACCCGTTCTATCGCCTCGTACAGCCGCTCGGCCACGACGTCATCTGGCGCGGCATAGCGGATATGCCAGCGGGTCCCCATGGTAGCGCCGCCATGATCCACGACGCGTGCCGATCGATCCCAGCGGCTCAGCGCCGCGGGGTCGATCGGCGGTACGACGTAGCGGATCGGATCCGCACGCGCGTCAGCTACCATGCCGGCGATGCCGCGCTCAGGGCGCGGGCACCTCCAGCGTCGTGGTGAAGGTCATGCGCCGCTCGGTCGCGCGCGGGACGGTCGTGTTGGCGTCGGTCAGCGTCGCGCTCAGCCAGTACATGCCCGGCACCGGCCAGCTGACCCGCAGCACGCCGTCCGCACCCGTGACCAGCTCCTGCGCGCCTTCCGCCTCGCGGAACTTCTTCGATCCCGGCACCACCGTCACCTTCACCCCGGCCGCCGGCTTGCCATCGACGAGGAAGCGGAACTGCCCCTCCTCGTCCGCGACGAGCGCGCCGGGATGGGAGATCGGCTGGAACTCCAGCCCCTTACCCGTCGGCTTGAACACCGTCTCGCTCGGCGGCCCGGCGGTGACGAAAGTGGCGTTCTGGCTCGACACCTCGGTCAGCTTGACGTCGGTCGCACCGGCCGGGATTTCTGCCGGCGTTGCCACGCTTTGCACCCGCGGACGAGCTTGCGCACCAGCACCCGCAGCCGGCGGCGGACCGCGTCGGCCGCCGACGCGCCATTCCTCGTCATTCAGCTTGAAGCTGCCCATGACCGACGACATTTCGGTGCCGATCTTCCACGTGCCCGGCTTGTCGACCTTCACGTCGAACGTGGTGCGGTGACGGCCAGTGGCGGCATTCTCGATCGTGCCGGTGGTGCCGTCCGGCGCCCAGACCTTTATCTGGTCCGGGCGCATCGCGACGTGATCCGGGTAGAACAGGTCGTTCGATACCGCCGCGTCGACCGTCACATATTGGTTGGTGTCCGACAACGTAGTGGTCGACGGCAGCAACCACTGGCGGTGCGCCATCGCCGGGGCGGCCAGGCTAGCGGCGCCGACGGCGGCGAGCAGGAGGGTCTTCAGACGCATGGCGATCTTCCTCAACGAACGGTGATGGTGCCGAGCTCGGCGCTGCCCTTGGCAGTGCCGCCCTTGCCCGGGATGGTGATGGGCACGCGGACCAGCTCACGACCGCCCGTCTCGCGTGCAGCCTCGACGTTCAGCACATATTGCCCTGCGGCCAGCCCCTTGGGCAGCGGGATCTGATAGGTGCCCGGGGCCCGCGTCGCGCCGCTTACGCCGTCGGCCGGCAGCTTCATCGTGCGACCACCCTTGCGCCACCAGCTGCGTAGGTCCGCCAGCCATTTGGTGCCAGGTTCCGCGCCGCCCTTCTTGACGTCGTACCACACGAACACCGTGCGCGCCGGGCCGCCGGCGGCCGGTTCAAGCCATCCCGCCACATAGGGCCGGTGATATTCGGCCACTTTCAGCTGCGGAATGGCCACGCTGACGGTCTGCGCGGTCGCAGGTGCGCTGATCGCGCCGGCGACGAGGAGATAGACAGGACGCATGAGGTTAGCGGCTTCCTCTCAGTGGATCAGGAACACGGCCAGCAGCAGCGGGACGATCACACTCGTCGCCACCAGCGGCCAGGTGGAGGGTCGATGACGGGCGTGAAGCTGGAGCAGCAGCAGCCCGGTCAGGGTGAAGACGATGCACACCACGGCGAAGGCGTCGATGAACCAGAACCAGGCATCGCCGGTGTTGCGGCCCTTGTGTAGATCGTTGAGGTAGGAGGTCCAGCCGCGCCAGGTGGTTTCCGCGGTGATCGCCCCGCTCGTCCGGTCGATGCTGACCCAGGCGTCGCGGCCTGGCCCCGGCATGGCGACATAGACTTCGTCATCGGACCATTCGGCGGCACGACCGGCAGGATCGAGCGCCACGGCTGACGCCACGGCCTCTGCCACGGCGCGCGGCAGCGGCGCGGCTGCGGCATGGTCGCCGCGCAGTTCGGCGAGGCGCTGCGGTGGCAGTGTTGCCTCCACCTGCGTCACCTGCGGTTCTGCGCCGATCGAGGCGGCATGGTTGAGCGTGATCCCGGTGATCGCGAACAGGAACATGCCGGCCAGCGACACCGCTGCGCTCACCCAGTGCCAGGTATGCAGCTGCTTCAGCCAGAATGCGCGGACCTTCTTGCGCGGGCGAGGGGGTCGGGTACGGCCGGCTGTACCGCGCGGCGCGGGCGTGACGCCGCCACATGCCGGCGCCGGTTGCCGCTCCCTCACCCTGTCCGTCTCGCTTGCCTGCATTCCACCGCTCGGGAGGCACCATTGCCTGATGAGCCGTCGCTAAGACAGTCGCGAATAATTCGCAACAGCAAATCGGTCAGCCGGAGTTCCGCAATGCCGTTGCGATGGCGTTGATCGACAGCAGGATGCCCTCCGCGATGCGCGGATCGTCCTCGCCGGCACGGTGCCGCCGCATCAGTTCGATCTGCAGCAGGTTGAGCGGTTCGATATAGGGCAGTCGCAGGCGAATCGATGCGTCGAGCGCCGGGTGCTTTTCCAGCAGGCGGGACTGGCCGGTCACCTCCAGCAAGCCATCACAGGTTTGCTGCCAGTCGTCACGAATCCGGCCGAAAATCCGCGCACCGAGCTTCTCGTCCTCGACCAGCCCGGCGTAGCGCTCGGCAATGCCCATGTCGGACTTGGCGAGGACCATTTCCATGTTGGCGAGCATCGCGCCAAACAGCGGCCAGCCCTCTGCCATGTCGGCCAGCAGCGCCTTGTCCTGAAACGCCGCAAGCGCATGGCCGACACCGTACCAGCCCGGCAGCATGACCCGCGCCTGTGCCCAGCTGAACACCCAGGGAATGGCGCGCAGATCCTCGATCCGGGACGATTTCTTGCGGCTGGCCGGACGGCTGCCGATCTTGAGGCCGGAGATCTCCGCGATCGGCGTCATCTGCCGGAAGAAGGCGTTGAAGCCCTCAGTGCCGTAAACAAGGTCGCGATACGCATGGAACGCGGTGTCGGAAAGCGTGTCCATTGCCGCCGCGAACGTCTCATTCTCGGTGTTCGACAGCGGCGCGGGCGAGAGGCTGGCGAGCAGTGTCGCCGAGGTCATCGCCTCCAGATTGGTGATCGCGCTTTCCCGCGTGCCGTATTTGCCGGCGATCACCTCGCCCTGTTCGGTGATGCGGATGCGGCCCTGCACCGTGCCGGGCGGCTGCGCGCGAATCGCTGCAAAGGCCGAGCCGCCGCCGCGTCCCACCGCACCGCCGCGCCCGTGGAACAATTGCATGCCCACGCCAGCTGCCTCGAACACCGGCTTCAGCGCGGTCGAAGCCTTGGACAATTGCCAACCAGAGGTGAGATAGCCGCCATCCTTGTTCGAATCGGAATAGCCGATCATCACTTCCTGATGCCCGCGCCCCCGGGCGATCGCCGCCACCTCCGGCAGGGCGAACCAGGCACGCATGATCGTGGGCGCGGCTTCCAGATCGCCGATCGTCTCGAACAGCGGGACCGCCATCACCGCCGCGCGGGGTGGATCGCCGGGCACGTACAGCCCGGCTTCCTTCAAGAGCAGATGCACCTCGAGCAGGTCACTGACCGATTGGCACATCGACACGATATACTGGCGAATGCTCGCTGGCCCGTAGGTCGCATGCGCCTCGGCGACCGCGGCAACGATCTCCAGTTCCTTGGTAGTTTCCTCGGAATAGGTGATGAAGCGGCTGGTGAGCCCCCTTGCGCTGGCGAGTTCGCGATTGAGCATCGCAACGCGCTCTGCCTCGTCTAGGGCGAGATAGTCGTCGCACACACCGGCGTTCTTGAGCAGCTCGGCGACGACCCGCTCGTGCACTGCGCTGTTCTGCCGCAGGTCGAGCGTCGCGAGGTGGAAGCCGAACACCTCGACCGCGCGGATCAGCCGCCCGATCGCGCCGCTGCTGGAGAGCAGGCCGCCAGCGCCTTCAGACAAGGGGCGCGCGAGCGTGACGAGATCGGCGCGCAAGGCAGCCGGGTCGGGATAAGGCTCGGCAACACGCGCAGCCGGGCGCGGCGGCGGCGTTCCGACCAGCTTCTGATAGGTGGCAGCCAGCCGCGCGTAGATTCCGGACAGGGCGCGCCGATACGGTTCGTCGCTGCGGCTGGCGCCGGTATCGCCGCTTGCCTCCGCCAGCGCGATCACCGCCTCATCAATCGTCGCGTGGTCCGACGAGATCGACAGTTCGGTGCCCAGCGCGTGCAGTTCATCGAGATAATAGCCGAGCGCGGCGGCAGATGCCTTTGACAGCGCCGTGCGCAACGAATCGGCGGTCACATAAGGATTGCCGTCGCGATCGCCGCCGATCCAGCTTCCCGGTTTGAGGAATGCCGGCAGGCGGCGTCCCATCGCCCGGTCCCAACGCTGATACAGCGCCGGGATGACCGGCAGGAACACGTCGCGCAAATAACTGAGCGCGGTTTCCACCTCGTCCGTGACGTACAGGCGTTCGCGCCGCAGCACGCGCGTCTGCCACAGCAAGGCGACCTGTCGCATGATCGCTTCGTCGATCCGGTCGCCGGCGGAGGTTTCCTCCGCCCCGGCATCGCGCAGCGCCATCAGCGCGGCGATGCGGTTGCGATGGTCGATCATGCTCTTGCGCCGCACCTCGGTCGGGTGCGCCGTCAGGACCGGGGCGATCAGCGCATGATCGAGCAGGGCGCAGACCTGATCGTGATCCACGCCCTCCCCGGCGAGCTTCTGCAGCGCGGACGCGACGTCGGCGCCCTCCTCCGCGGCGACGCCCTGACGGTCCTCGGCGAGGTTCGCCAGCATGGAAAACAGCATGAAGCCGCGGACGAAATCGAGCGTCTCATCGAGCGACAACGCGTCGAGATGGTGATCCACGGGCGGGCCACCGCCGCGATGCCGGTCGACCGACGCGGATCGAATTACCTCGGTCGCCTCGAACAGCCGCTCGCCGCCCATTTCGCGAATGACGTCGCCGAGAACGCGACCGAGATAGCGGATATCGTCAGTGTTCGTGACCGGGGGTAATGCGTTCATCTCGCCTTGCTGCGCCTCACCGGTTTCCATCGTCAACGCGCAGATCCGTCAGGTGCCGCAGCGGCACGGCGCGCCCGCTGCTGCGCACGATAGGTTTCACGCTCCTCGCTGGTCAGGGTGCGGTCCTTGTTCAGATCGTTGCGATCGAACCAGTCGAGCAGCAAATTGCCCCATTCCTCTGCACTAAGCGCGCCGTCGCCGTTCTTGTCGCCGCGCGCGATCATCGGCCGCAACCGTTCCGGCAGTTCGTCAGGCGTGATCTTGTCATCGCGATTGACGTCATTGTCATGGAAGCGCCGTTCGATCTCGCTGCCGAAATCGAGCCGCGAGGTGACCGTGGGAGGGCTGTAATTCGCAGCCGCTGGCGTTTCCTCATCCTCGTCACGCGCGCCGCACGCAGCCAGAAAAAGCGGCACAATCGCCGCGGCGACGATCCATGATCGCATTGCCGTATCAACCTCCCTCAAGATCAGGCTTCGAGCTCAACGTCCCAATAGAGCCAATCGTGCCATGTCTCATGGAGATAGTTGGGAGGGAAGCTTCGCCCATGTTCCTGCAGGTGCCAGCTGGTCGGGCGGATCGGTTCGATATGGAGCGGCATGCCGGCCTGTTTGGGGGTCCGCCCGCCCTTGCGCAGATTGCACGGCGCGCAGGCGGTGACGACGTTCTCCCAGGTCGTGCGGCCGCCCTGCGCACGCGGCACGACATGGTCGAAGGTCAGGTCGCGCAGGTGCCCGCCGCAATATTGGCAGGCGAAGCGATCGCGCAGGAACAGGTTGAAGCGGGTGAAGGCGGGGAATTGTGACGGCCTCACATATTGCTTCAGCGCGATCACCGACGGCAGGCGCATCGTCTGGTTGGGGCTGCGCACCTCGCGCTCATAATGGGCGACGATATCGACGCGGTCGAGAAACACGGCCTTGACCGCAGTCTGCCACGGCCAGATGCTGAGCGGATAATAAGACAACGGCGTGTAATCGGCGTTCAGCACGAGCGCCGGGCAGGCGTCCGGATGCCGGATCAGATCGGGATGGAACAAGCGCGCTCCCCTTCGATACCGTGTCGCCGGACCGTGTCGCGTCCCGCGATGACGCCATGATGACAGCCGGAGAAAAGCCGGGTCAAGGGGAGAGGACGAATGAACGACCAGACGAGCGAGAGCGTCACCTATGACGTGGCCGACCATATCGCCACGATCACGCTCAACCGACCGGCGCGGCGCAACGCGCTGAACTGGGACGCTTACGCCAAGCTCGAAGCGGCCTTCCGCCGCGCCGTCAGCGACGAGGACGCGCGCTGCGTGATCGTCACGGGGGCGGACCCGGCCTTCTGCTCCGGCGATGACGTGGGCGAGATCATGGCCGGGCCGGACGCGTTTGCGAAGCGCAAGGCGCCGCCAATCGTGCGGTACCAGCCCACCCCCGCGGCTATCGCCGCGCTCGAATGCGACAAGCCGGTGATCGCCGCGGTGAACGGCGCCGCGGTTGGTTGGGGCATGGAATTGGCGCTCTACGCCGACATTCGCATAGCGTCGGAAAAGGCGAAGTTCGCCGAATTGTTCATCAAGCGCGGCCTGGTATGCGACGTGGGCGGATTTTACCGCCTTCCCTCAATCGTCGGCCCGGCCAAGGCCGCAGAGCTGCTGTTCACGGGCGACGTGATCGACGCGGCCGAGGCCTATCGCATTGGCTTGGTGCGCGAAGTGGTGCCGCATGAGGAACTGCTGACCGCGGCGCGCGCGCTGGCAGGCCGGATTGCCGCCAATCCGCCGCTTGCCCTGCGCTACATGAAGGAAGGGCTGCGCCGTGCCGCTTATGGCGATCCGCGTGACCTGGATGGCTGGGCGATCGAGACGATCCGGCGGCTGATGGCGACCGAGGATCACAAGGAAGGGGTCGCCGCCTTCATGGAGAAGCGCGAGCCGGTGTTCAGCGGACGCTGAGACCCGAACCGCGAGAGGGACACGGCGGGGTTGCCGAGCGGGGCGAAGCGACGCACATCGCGCGGCGTGATCGTCAGCCGTTTCGCCCCCTCCCCCACCGGTCGCCTGCATCTTGGCCATGCATGGTCGGCGATCCTGGCGCATGATCTTGCCCGCGACGCCGGCGGCCGGTTCCTGCTGCGAATCGAGGATATCGACGGGACGCGCAGCCGGCCCGAGCATGTGCAGACGATCATGGACGATCTGACCTGGCTGGGCCTGAGTTGGGACGGACCGGTCGTGCACCAGTCCGATCGCCTGCCCGCTTATGCCGCGGCGCTCGATCGCCTGCGGGAGATGGGGCTGCTCTACCGTTGCTATTGCACGCGCGCCGAGATCGCCGCCGCCAGCCTTTCCGCGCCGCATGGTACCGAGCCGGTCTATCCCGGCACCTGCCGCGGGCGGGAGGAGGCGAGCGACCGACCGTTCTGCTGGCGCATCGACATGGCGCGCGCGGTCGCGCAGGCCGGGGCGCTGGAGTGGCGCGACGGGGAACGGACGATCCCCGCTGATCCTCTATCGGCCGGCGATGTTGTCCTAGCGCGGAAGGATGCGCCGGCGAGCTATCATCTGGCGGTCACCGTCGACGATGCGTGGCAGGGGGTGACCGACGTGGTGCGCGGGCGCGACCTGTTCGCGGCCACCCATGTCCATCGGCTATTGCAGGCGTTGCTCGACCTGCCGACGCCGCATTACCATCACCACGGCCTGCTCGCTGGCGAGGACGGGCAGCGGCTTGCCAAGCGGCACGGTGCCCCGACGCTGGCCGCGATGCGCGAGAGCGGCGTGGATGGACGTGCCATTGCTGCCGGTCTGCGCGCGGGGCGGGTTCCCAACGGCCTCCACACCACCTAGATTGGGTGGCATGCAGACGTTTCTGGTCATCCTCCTGGTCGCGGCGCTCATCGCGACGCTCGTCGCACTGATCCGCGGCATTGTCGCGTTTCTGCAGAACGCCAGCGCGGAGGCGCGGGGGACCGGGCAGACGGGGCCGACCGCCAGCCAGCTGAAGTCCAACCGCATGATGCAACAGCGCATCCTGTTCCAGGCGCTCGCGATCCTGATCGTCGTGGTCATGTTGTTCGCCGCTGGGCGCAACTGACGCGAGCCTTCAACGCTGCGCGTTGAACAAAAAAGCCGGTTGCTCGTTCCTTCTCCTGATCCAGATTAGCGGCAGGGATAACCATTCCTGTCGCCTCTGATCCATGCGCTGATCGCCTGCCGTGAATGCGTGCCGTGAACTGGGGAGAGCACAGGATGCACGTGCGACACGCAGCCGACGAAGACCCGACCGCCGGGTTCTACAAGGCGACTCGCGCGCTTACTGACGCGCTGGCGGCGCCGTTGAGCGACGCCGACGCCACCGTACAGTCGATGGACGATGCCTCGCCCGCCAAATGGCATCTGGCGCATACGAGCTGGTTCTTCGAGACATTCGTCCTGCGCGACCATGTGCCGGGCTATCGACTGCACGACCGCCGCTTCCCGTTCCTGTTCAACAGCTATTACGAGGCCGAGGGACGGCGCCATGCGCGCAGCCGCCGCGGCATGGTGACGCGGCCGACGCTGGATGAGGTGCGCACCTACCGCGCGGCCGTGGATGATGCGGTGGTCGCCGCACTTCCCACCCTTTCGCCGGCGGCGCGCACGCTTGTTGAGCTGGGCTGTCACCACGAACAGCAGCATCAGGAGCTGCTGGTGACGGATACCCTGCATCTCTTTGCCGAGAACCCGCTCGAGCCGGCGCTATGGGCCGCCGCCCCAAAAGTCCCCGTTGCGATGCCCGCGGCGATCGAGTGGCTCGAACGGGAGGAAGCGATCGTAGAGATCGGCCATGGCGGCGCCGGTTTCGCCTTCGATTGTGAGGGGCCGCGCCATCGCGCGCTGGTTGCGCCGCATGCGATTGCCAGCCGCACCGTCATCAATGGCGAATGGCAGCAGTTCATCGCCGATGGTGGCTATCGCGAGCCGCGCTGGTGGCTGTCCGATGGCTGGGCCTGGGTCCAGCGAGAGGCCATCACCGCACCGCTCTACTGGGAAGAGCGCGACGGCGTGTGGACACGCTTCGGCCTCGACGGGCGGCGTGCGGTGGATCCGGCCGCGCCGGTCACACACGTCAGCTTCTTTGAGGCCGATGCCTATGCAAGCTGGGCCGGCGCGCGGCTTCCGACCGAATTTGAATGGGAGGCGGCAGCAACGGGCCATGATCCCGCCGGCGGCAACCAGATGGACGAAGCCGGGCCGGTGGAGCCGCGCCCGTCCGCCGAGGGGCCGGCATTCTTCGGCGACGTCTGGGAATGGACCGGCAGCGCCTATCGCCCCTACCCCGGCTTTGCCCCCGTCGATGGGGCAGTGGGAGAATATAACGGCAAGTTCATGAGCGGGCAGTTTGTCCTGCGCGGCGGATCCTGCGCCACGCCGCGCGGCCATGCTCGCGCATGCTACCGCAACTTCTTCTACCCCCACCAGCGCTGGCAATTCACCGGCGTCCGGTTGGCGAAGGACCTCTGAGGACAAGGCGCCGTCCCACCGTGGTGGCGCCACATCGACATCGATCGGAAAGGGACGCTGATGCTGAAGCCGGAAATGGAGGACGGACAAGCCTCGCTGACGGACCCGCAGTTTCGCGCGGATGTGCTCAGCGGGCTGGAACGCCGCCCCCGGGCGATCCCAGCACGGTGGTTCTATGACCGGCGCGGGTCGGAGCTGTTCGAGGACATTACGCGGCTGCCGGAATATTACCCGACCCGGACCGAAACCGGTATCCTCCGCGACATAGCCGCCGACCTGGCCGCACGTGTCCCGGAGGGGTCCGCGCTGGTGGAATTCGGTTCGGGTTCATCGACCAAGACCCCGCTGGTGATCGATGCGGTCCGCTCCTCTGCTTACGTGCCGATCGACATATCGGGCGACTTCCTGCGCGATTCGGCGCGTGACCTGTCAGCGCGCTATCCCGAGCTGTTCGTATTGCCGTTCGAGGCGGACTTTACCCGCACGTTGACGCTGCCGCGCACGACCGAGGCATCACCCAAGCTCGGTTTCTTCCCCGGATCCACGATCGGAAACCTGATCCCGCTGGCGGCGGTGGACCTGTTGCGCGCAATGCGCGGCTCGCTGGGTGAGGGCGCGCATCTATTGATCGGCATGGACCGGATCAAGGATCAGGCGGTGCTGGAGCGTGCCTATGATGACGAAGCGGGCGTGACTGCGGCGTTCAACTGCAACCTGCTCGCCCGGATCAATCGCGAGCTGGACGGCACCATCCCGCTTGACGCCTTCCGGCACCGGGCGATCTGGAACGATGATCGGGCGCGGGTGGAAATGCATCTGGAGGCGACCAAGGACGCCGCCTTCACGGTGGAGGGCCGCCCCTTCACGATCGCGGCCGGCGAGACGATCCATACCGAGAACAGCCACAAATACGGGCCGCGCGACGCCCGTATCCTGCTGCGCGCCGGCGGCTGGACGCCGGTTGCGGAGTGGACCGATCCGGACGGACTGTTCGCGGTGATCCTTGCGGAGGCGCAGCCGGAACGCCCCGCGCCCTGATCGTTGATTGCCGGTTAGGCGATCGGCGGCCGCCCGGTCGATCAGGTCACCGCTGCGCGCTCCGCAAAGGCAGGATCGCGCCACGCGCCCTCGTCCATCACCGCGGCGAGCCGGTCGACCGCCTGCCAGACATCCTCGAAGCTGGTGTAAAGTGGGGTCAGCCCGAGGCGTAGGACATCCGGCGCCCTGAAATCGCCCACCACGCCGCGGGCGATGAGCGCCTGGCAGATCTCCCAGGCATGGGGGTGCGCGATGCTGACGTGGCTGCCGCGTGCCAACGGATCGCGCGGGGTCACGAGCGTGAAGCCATGCCGGACGCAGCGCGCCTCGATACCCGCGATCAACAGGTCCCCGAGCCTTCGGCTTTTCGCCACCAGTTGCGCCAACGTCGTGCCGTCGAAGGTGTCCAGCCCGGACTCAAGCGCGCTCATTGCCAGGATCGGCGGAGTCCCGCAGAGGAAGCGACGAACACCCGGCGCGGGCGCATATTCGTCTCCGAAGTCGAACGGGGCGGCGTGACCCATCCAGCCCGACAGCGGTGACGACAGCGTCTGCTGCAAGGCGCGGGCGACGAACAGGAAGGCTGGCGCGCCCGGCCCGCCATTCAGATACTTGTAGCCGCACCCGATGGCGAGATCGACGCTGCAGCCGTTGAGATCCAGTTCGACAGCGCCCGCGCTGTGGCTGAGATCCCAGAGGATCAACGCGCCCGCACGATGTGCCGCAGCGGTAATCCCTGCCATGTCGAGCATAGCGCCCGTTTTGTAATGGACGTGGGTCAGCAGCACGACGGCCGTGTCATGATCGATCGCCGTCGCGATCTGCGCCGCCGGCACGGTGCGGACGGTGCGGCCCGGCATCATCTTCGCGACGCCATTGGCAACGTACAGGTCGGTCGGAAAATTGCCGGGTTCAGCCAGGATGGTGGACCGGTCATGGCGCGCGGCACAGGCGGCCGCCAGCAGCTTGAACAGATTGACCGAGGTGGAATCCGCCACGATCACTTCGTCGGGCGAAGCACCGATCAGCGGCGCAATGCGCGCGCCGAGGCGGGCGGGCGCTTCGATCCAGCCGTGCTTGTTCCAGCTGGCGATCAGATCGGTGCCCCATTGCCGCGTAACGGCATCGGCGACGCGGGCGGCCGTCGCACGGGGCAGCGCGCCGAGCGAATTGCCGTCGAGGTAGATCGTTCCCACGGGAAGCGCGAAGCGCGCGCGGCAGGCCGCCAGCGGATCAGCGGCATCCCACGATTGGACCGCGTCGAGATCAGGCCAGTTGGTGGTCATGGGCGCGCTCACAATACAGCCCTCACGGTTAGCAGCTCGGGAAAGAATACCTGGTCGATGACCCGCGCCAGGTACGGCACGCCGGCGGTGCCGCCGGTCCCGCGCTTGAACCCGATCACGCGCTCGACGGTCTTGAGATGGCCGAACCGCCAGAGCTGAAAGCGATATTCGAGATCAACGAGCTTTTCGGCGAGTTCATAGAGATCCCAATGGCGTTCCGGCTCGGCATAGACGGTGCGCCAGCACATCTCGACCTGGGGCGAGGCGACATAAGGCTTTGAAAAGTCGCGCGTCAGTCGATCCTCGGGCACTGGCAGGCCGGCGCGCGCAAGGGCGCGCAGCGCCTCGTCATAGATGCTCGGCTGCGTCAGCGCGTCGGTGAGCGTGGCCTGGGTCGGCGGCGCGTCGGCAAAGACGTCGATCATGGCCGCGTTCTTGTTTCCCATCAGGAATTCCATCGCGCGATATTGATGCGACTGGAATCCCGAGCTGGTGCCCAGCTTCCCGCGCATCGCGGAATAATCGGCCGGGGTGATGGTGGCGAGAATCTCCCAGCTGCCGATCAGCTGCTGCTGCACGCGCGCAACGCGGGCCATCATCTTGAACGCCGGTTCGAGGCGCGATGTGGCGATGGCGTCGCGCGCGGCGGTCAGTTCGTGGAGGCACAATTTCATCCACAGCTCGGATGCCTGATGGATGACGATGAACAGCATTTCGTCGTGCGTACCCGACAAGGGCGACTGGCAGGCGAGAAGGTCGTCGAGGCGCAGGTAGCTGGCGTAGCTTGGGCCCTTTGCCGGGGCGACGGCGGGATCGCTTTGGGTGTCCATGGCCTTCTTTAGCCGCTTTCGGCCGCTTTTGCTTCATGAGCCGGCGCAATCCGGCCAGATCGGATGTCGCGCGCTCAGCGCCCCGCGGCGACGAGACGCTGCGTGTCGGCGCGGTCGATCGCAGTCAGTGAAATGCCGCGCGTTTCGCGCATCATGAGCGCCGCGACGAAGCTGACCGCAGCGCTGCCGGCGATATAGAGCGCGAGCAGCAGCCAGCCGTCGTGGTTGCGCAGGATCGCGGTGCCGATCAGCGGCGCCCATGAGCCAGCGACGATCGCCGTTACCTGATACCCGAGCGAGACGCCCGAATAGCGCATCCGCGTCGGGAACATCTCGGTCATGATCGCCGGCTGAGGCGCATACATCAGCGCGTGTACGCCGAGCCCCGCGATGACGGCGGCCAGCATGATCGCCGTGTCGCCGGTGTCGAACATGGGGAAAGCGGCGAAAGGCCAACCGATCGCCAGCGCCGCGCCGGCGAGATAGACCGGTCGGCGACCGATGCGGTCGGCCGCCATGCCGGCCGCGGGGATCGCCAGAACGTGCACGACGTGGCCGAGGAACAGCAACGTCAGGATGCGGCCCGTCTCGATCCCGCGATAACTGAGGTAGGTGATCGAGAAGGTGACGACCATGTAATAGAGGATGTTTTCCCCGAAACGCAGGCCCATGGCGGTGAGGAGCGCGCGGGGATAGCGGCGGAAGACATCGACGAGGCCATAGTCGGCGGCATGGTCAGCCTGTTCGCGCGCGGCCTGGAACAGCGGCGAATCGCTGACCTGTGTGCGGATGTAATATCCGATCACGATGATGACGACCGACAGCCAGAAGGCGACCCGCCAGCCCCAGGCGAGGAACGCCTCGTCCGTCAGCATGGCCGACAGGATGAGCAGCACCAGCGTCGCCAGCAGATTGCCCAGCGGCACCCCCGCCTGGGGGAAGCTGCCCCAGAAGCCGCGCCGATCGTCCGGGCTGTGTTCGGTCACCAGCAGCACTGCCCCGCCCCATTCGCCGCCAAGGGCAAAGCCCTGGATGAAGCGCAGCGTCACCAGCAGCGCGGGCGCCCAATAACCGATGCTGTCAAAACCGGGCAGGCACCCCATCAGGAACGTCGAGGCGCCGATCAGCACCAGGCTGACCTGAAGGAGCGACTTGCGACCGATCCGGTCGCCGACATGGCCGAACACCACGCCGCCCAGCGGGCGGGCGATGAAGCCAACGGCATAGGTCGCGAAGGCCGCGATGATTCCATCAAGGCTGTTGCCGGTCGGCGGGAAGAACAATTTCCCGAACACCAGTGTCGCAGCGGTCCCGTAGAGGAAGAATTCATACCATTCGACAATGGTGCCAGCCATCGAGGCACCGACGACGCGGCGAAGATAAGCGGAGCTGGTCGCGCCATGATCGGTCATGCGACTTTTCTAGCGACGGCGTCCGACATTGCCAGCATGGTCGGCGATGCGCGCAAAATGATCACCAGCAACGATCGCGTGGCGTACATGGAAACGCTTACACGAAAACAGCGACTTGCAATGGTTAACCAGCTGGCGCAGGCAGCGTCCTCACCGTAAATTTACCGTTCCAGTCTATCGGGCTGCGCATGTCCTTTCCCGTCGCCTCATCAGCAGACGTCAGCGAACGTCGGGCGACGCATGGCGGCGCGGCGTCGTCACGCGAGCAGTTGATCGTCGGCGCGCGCGCGATGGTGCTGATCGGGCTGGCAATCCTGACCGCGAGCGCCGTCGGCCTGGCGACGCATCAGGCGTTTTCGGTGTCCTTGTGGCCGGCCAACGCACTGCTGGCAGGATTGATGGTGCGCAATCCGCGGCTTCGCTGCTGGCCGAGCTGGGTGGGGGCGCTTGCCGGCTTCATCGCCACGGACCTGATGTTCGGGCGACCGCTGTCGCTGGCGGTGATGTTCGCGATCACCAACGTGGTCGGCGCGATGGTGGCGACGATGTTCCTGATGCGGCTCGACCCGCGCGACCTGGCGCTTCAGCGGGTACATTCCGTGCTGCGCATCGTGATGTCGTTGCTTCCCGCGTGCCTCGCGGCAGGGCTTTGCGGTGCGGCACTGGTGGTGATCGCGTTCAACGGCTCCCCCGCGCAGGCGCTGCTTACCTGGCCGGCGGGCGAATTGGTCAATTATCTGGTCGTGCTGCCCGCGATCCTGAACATGCCCGTGCGCCGGGTCACGCCGCGGCAATTGCTGGCCTGCATCCGCGGTTCGACCAGGCCGCGCTGGCCGCTGCTACTGCTGGTGGCGTCGTGCATCGCCGCGGTGCGCTTCGATGGGCCGGGCAGCATCATGTTTCCCATGCCGGGGCTGCTGCTGTGTGCCCTAGCCTATAGCGTTCCTGCAACGGCCGTCATCTCCATGGCGATGGGCGTCGGGTGCCTGACGGCAATCGGCCTTGGCATCATCGACATCGGCCAGGACATGGCCAATCCGTACAATGTCGTGTCCGTTCGGGTCGCGGTGGCATTCCTGGTGCTGGTCCCCCTGACCATCAGCAGCGCGATCGCGGTGCATGATGGCCTGCTCCACAAGCTGCGCGATGCCGCGAACCATGATCCGCTCACCGGCCTGCTCAATCGCCGCGCGTTCGAGGAAAAGCTGCGCAAGCGACTGGCCGCGCGGCGTGACGACAGCGGGCATCTGGCGGTGCTGTGGCTCGACATCGATCATTTCAAGCGGATCAACGACCAGCATGGCCATCTGGCGGGCGATGCGATGCTCCAGCTGTTCGCCAAGACGGCGCGCGATTGCTGTCGGGAGGGCGATCTGATCGCGCGGCTGGGCGGGGAGGAATTCGCGATCATCGCGCGGGTCGCCGATCCGGCGAGTGCCGAAGCGCTAGTGCTGCGGCTGCGGGACACCTTCGCCGCGCAGCGGATCTTCTGGAACGCCCGAGTGGTCAATGCGACCGTCAGCGTCGCTGCCTGCTGTCTCGATCGGGCGGCGGTCGACCATGTTGATCTGTTCCGGAAGCTGGATGAGGCGCTGTACCGGGCCAAGCGCAAGGGCCGCAACCGGGTGGAGTGGCTGAGCGACCTGCCGCCGGAAACCACCGGGCCATCGGCAGACCGGCCCAACCAGATACGCTATCCCCGCGCAGCCCCTCGCTGAACAGTTGCGCTCCCATCGGCGCCGCCGCACAAGCAGCGCATGGATTATGTCGCGTTGAAGAATGTCGTGGCGGGCCTGATCACGCCCGCCAATCCCGATGCGCTGGCGCACATGCATGGGGGGATGGCCGTGTTGCTGCTGGCGCGGCTGATCACCCGCCGATCGCTGTCGACGCCGATCCCGCTCGCCTGTGTCGCCGCGCTCCAGCTGCTCAACGAATGTATCGACCGCTACAATCACGGATCGTGGCGCTGGCCTGATACGATCGCAGACACGATCAACACATTGTTTTGGCCCACCGTGCTGTTCCTCGGGCTGCGCTGGCGGCGCGAGCGGACACCGGTGCGGGCGGCGGCGGCCGAGGACCTGCCCGCCACGACGTAACAACCGTCCGGCAGGCGGCGGCATAGGGGAGAGGATCGCATGGACCTGGGACTTTCGGGCAAGACCATTTTCGTTGCCGGAGGAAGCCGCGGTATCGGTCTTGGCATCGTGGAAGCCTGTCTCGCCGAGGGTGCGAAGGTCGCCTTCACCGCGCGCGGCGCACAGGCGTTGGCGCAGACTCATGAGGCGCTCAGCGCGCGCTTTGGCGCGGACCGATTATGGAGCGCCGCCGGCGACATGACCGATCCAGGAGCGGTGGAGGAGGCGATGGCCGCCGCCGAAGCGGCGCTCGGCCCCTTGTGGGGCGCGGTGGCCAATGTCGGGCTGCATCCCTGCCCGCCAGGCTTCGACGTTCCCGACGATGCGTGGCGCGGCGGGATGACGCAGAACCTGGATTCGGCCTTCTTTCTAGCCCGCGCCGCCCTGCGCCGCCTGACCCCGCGTCAGGAAGGGTCGGTGCTGATGATCGGATCGATCGCCGGGCTGGCGGCGCTGGGCACGCCCCTCACCTATGGCACGGCCAAGGCTGCACTGGGGCATCTGGCCAAGGAGCTGGCGGCGATCGCGGGGCCGAGCGGGGCGCGGGTCAACACCATCGCGCCGGGCAATATCATCTTTCCTGGCGGGGACTGGGAAGAGCGGTCGACCGGCCCGCGCGCCGAGACATGGTGGCGCTGGATTCGGCGCGAGGTGCCGTTGCAGCGGTTCGGCAGGCCGGAGGAGATCGGCCGGGTGGCAGCCTTCCTGCTCAGCCCGATGGCGAGTTTCGTGACCGGCGCGATCGTACCGGTCGATGGCGGGCAGGACCGATAGGACCGGGTTCAAAAAGCAGGCGTGATCGCTAAGGAGCCCCTCCGCGCGTAGCCGCCGCATGGTCGCCGGGTCGCAATGGAGTGCGCAAACGAGGAGTAGATCGCGCCATGGTACACAAGAGTTGGGGCGCAGGCGCTGGCGCCGACCAACGCCACGCGCCCGGCGCGGGACCCGCTAGGAACGATGCGACGCTGTCCCGTCTCGAGGCGCGGGCGGCGGAGCGCGCCGCAGCGGCGCAGGCACGCGAGGTGCTGCGGCAGGAGCGACGTCGTGCCGATGCGGAGCTGACCGCCAGCGACCCCCATCGCGCGGCCGAGCAGCGCCGCCGCGGTTCGGGACGCAAGGATATTGTCCGGGAGCAGCGCGATACGTCGGGCTATACGATGGTGGTCGATCGTCAGCGCGTCCGTGCTCTCGCCGCCAAGGGAGCGTCGATCGCCAGCCTCGCCGCGGCGTTCCACCTGCCGGCCGACGAGATCGAAGCGCTGCTGGCCGAGGGGGGCGCCGGGAGCCCGGCGGCGTAGGTGAACAACGGCGGTGGCGCCATGGGACGCCACCGCCGCGTTACATCAGTTGCTGTCGGAGTCGTCGTCGTTGTCGGCGATCAGCACGATGCCGCCGACAACGATTGCCGCTGCCAGAACGGCCGCAACGATGCCGCCGCCAGCGACAGCGCGATCGGACTTGCCGGTGGCGGTGCCAACGCGGGCCGACGAGGCGACCGAAAGCTTCGACGCCGAAGCGGCCGGAGCCGCGGTGGCCGAGATTGGCGCAAGAACAAGCGCGCTGGCCGCGAGGCCGGATAGAATCTTCATCATCCCAAATATCTCCCTTCAAGGCGCAGCCGAAGCCGCCGCGCGTAGCAACGCCAGACTGCCCGCAAAGTGTCAACAGAACGACGATTATCAACAAGCGCTACGTAGTTTTCCCGCTTGCTGTGTTCCACATGCATCACGCGCCATGCATGCACCAACAGCATTGCTGCTTCGGGCAAAGAACTTGGTTGATCCCTGACACCGGTGTCGGGGGAAAGGTCTGTGCAAAGGCACGCGCGCATGTGCTACCTGGCCGCCGGACCTCAAAACCGGCCATGACAAAGAGGAAGTTGCCCTGCTTTCCGCCATTCGCAAGATCGATCGCTACAGCCTGCTGCTGCTTTTCACCGTGCTGGTCGCCTCATTATTGCCGTGCAGGGGCGAAGGCGCGCGCCTGTTCGGCGCGCTGACGACCGTTGCGATCGCGCTTCTGTTCTTTCTACACGGCGCAAAGTTGTCGCGAGAGGCGATCGTGCAGGGTTTGACGAACTGGCGCCTGCACCTGGTCGTGCTGGCGATCACCTTCGGCCTATTCCCGTTGCTCGGGATCGGCACCGCGGCGGTCGCAGGCACGATGCTGACCCCGTCGCTGGCGACCGGGCTGTTGTTCCTCACGCTGCTGCCCTCGACGGTCCAGTCGTCGATCGCCTTTACCGCGATGGCGCGTGGGAACGTCCCGGCGGCGGTATGCAGCGCGTCTGCCTCCAACCTGTTGGGCATCGCACTCACCCCGCTGCTAGTCGCGCTGCTGATCGGGGGCGAGGCAAAGGTGGCGGGGGACGAAATCTGGACGATCGTCTTCCAGCTGCTGGTGCCGTTCGTCGCGGGGCATCTTTCCCGCCCGCTGACCAAGGCCTTCGTCGCGCGCCATTCGCGCCTGGTGTCGACCGTTGACCGCGGATCGATCCTGCTGGTGGTCTATACCGCGTTCAGCGCGGCGGTGGTCGAGGGACTGTGGTCGGGGATGCCGATCTGGCAGCTCGCCGTGCTCAGCATCATCTGCGCCATCCTGCTGGCGGTCATCATGGTGGCGACCGCGTGGATCGCCCGGCGGTTGGGCTTCGATCGCGCCGACCGGATCGCCATCCTGTTCTGCGGATCGAAGAAGAGCCTCGCATCCGGCGTGCCGATCGCCGGCGTGCTGTTCCCGGCGGCGCAGGTCGGGCCGATCATCCTGCCGGTCATGATCTTTCACCAGATCCAGCTGCTGGTCTGCGCGCATCTGGCGCAGCGCTATGCTCAGGAGGACGGAGAAGCCGCGCCGGTGCGGGCGCCAGCGTGATTCAAGGGGCCTGGCGACGACCGGGATCAATGGCGATGAGGCAAAGTGGCGGAGACGGAGGGATTCGAACCCTCGGTACGGTTTCCCGTACGACGCTTTAGCAAAGCGTTGGTTTCAGCCACTCACCCACGTCTCCGGGCCTGGCGGAACGGGGCCTATAGCGAGGTGCGCGGAGCCGATCAACTGGCTGGTGGGGGGGAAAGCAACTTCGTCCCGACTTGTCGCCGAGTCGCTCCGGCGCGCCATTCATTGCCGCGCAAGGCGTCTATCCGTTATGGTGCGGTGAAACCGGGCGTGCCCAGGGGGTAAGTAACGATGCGCAAGTTGATGATCGCGATGGGACTGATCGCCACGATGGTGTCGGGCATCGCGCCGGCGCAGGTGCGTACCATCGACCCCAACCAACAGATCGACAGCGATCTCGACGGCCCGCGCGTTCCGCCCCCGCCGGCGCGCACGCCAGCGCCCGCCGATCGCGACCAGAGCTATCGTGAGCCGACCTATTCCGACACGGCGCCGGCCGATCAGGACTCCCCGCCATTGGAGGCGCCACTCCCCGCGCCGGCCCCTGCCCCGGCACCCAGCCGCTCGGCACCGACCACGGGCAACGTGGACCCGCAGGCGCAGGCGACCACCGACGCCGCCGCGACGTTCAAGCGTGACGACCTGATCGGTGCGGGCGAGGGCGTGTTCGGCAAGGGCGCCGAAGGCTTTGCCTCGCTGATCGAGAAGATCCTGTCGGAGCAGGGCGAGCCCAATGCCTATATCGCCGGCCGTGAGGCGGCGGGCGCGTTCGTGCTCGGCCTGCGCTACGGCTCGGGGATCATGACCCACAAGGTCGAGGGGCAGATGCCGGTTTATTGGACCGGCCCGTCGGTCGGCTTTGACGTCGGCGGCGATGCCAACAAGGTCTTCGTGCTGGTGTACAATCTGTACGACACGGCGGAATTGTACCGGCGGTTCCCGGCGGCCGAAGGCCGGCTGTACTTCGTCGGTGGCTTTGCCGCGACATACCTGCGGCGCGGCAATGTGGTGCTAATCCCGGTGCGGCTGGGCGTCGGCTACCGTGCCGGTGTCAACGTTGGCTATATGAAGTTCACCCAGAAATCGAACTGGCTGCCGTTCTGATTCCCGCGCGCTGATGAGCCGACCGGCGGCGACGCGAAACGAAGCGTCTCTGTTCGGCAGCTTGGGCGCCCTGTGCGGGAGGCCCATATCGTTCCGTGAACCGCGACCGGCCCTGTCCGGGCCGGCGCGATCGGGATGATAACAATGAAGAAGATCGGATTCCTGTCCTTTGGCCATTGGTCGGCCGCGCCGCATTCCGCGACGCGTTCGGCCAGCGACGTTTTGCTCCAGTCGATCGACCTGGCAGTTGCCGCCGAGGAGCTGGGCGCGGACGGCGCCTATTTCCGCGTCCATCATTTCGCGCAGCAACTCGCCTCCCCCTTTCCGCTGCTCGCCGCCGTCGGTGCCAGGACAAAGCGGATCGAGATCGGCACTGGCGTCATCGACATGCGCTACGAGAATCCGTTCTACATGGCGGAGGATGCCGGCGCGGCCGACCTGATCAGTGGCGGGCGGCTGCAGCTGGGGATCAGCCGTGGTTCGCCCGAGCAGGTGATCGAAGGGTGGCGCCATTTCGGCTACACGCCAGCGCCGGGCGAAACCGATGCGGACATGGGCCGCCGCCACGGCGAGGTGTTCCTGGAGCTGTTGAAGGGCCAGGGGTTCGCCAAGCCCAATCCGCGGCCGATGTTCCCCAACCCGCCGGGGCTGCTCCGGCTGGAGCCGTTCTCCGCCGGGCTGCGCGAGCGCATCTGGTGGGGTTCAGGCGCGGATGCGACCGCCGTCTGGGCGGCGCAAAAGGGCATGAACCTGCAAAGCAGCACGCTGAAGGCCGATGAGAGCGGCGAGCCGTTCCATATCCAGCAGGCCAAGCAGATCCGCCTCTATCGTGAGGCGTGGAAGGAGGCCGGCCATGCCCGCGAGCCGCGGGTGTCGGTGTCACGATCGATCTTCGCCCTGGTGAACGATCGGGACCGGCAATATTTTGGCCGCGGCGAGGACAGCGACCAGATCGGCGTCATCGACAATATGCGCGCCGTGTTCGGCCGCTCCTATGCCGCGGAGCCCGACCGGCTCGTCGAGCAGCTGCGGCAGGATGAGGCGATCGCCGAAGCCGACACGCTGTTGCTGACCGTGCCCAACCAGCTGGGCGTCGATTACAATGCGCACGTGCTGGAAAGCATCCTGACGCATGTCGCGCCGGCGCTGGGCTGGCGCTGACCCGATCGGTCCGCGCGCCCCGTAACGACCGTCAGGTCCGCCCATGGGCGGACCTGACAGGCGGTTGATCAGATCTCGACCTCGTCGAGCTTCGCCAGTTCGCGATATTTGGTGCGCAGGCTGACCTTGTCGATCTTCTCCGTGCCGAGGCGAGGAAGCGGATCGTCGGCGAGCCAGATGCGCTGCGGCACCTTGAATGCCGCAATATGCTGCGCGAGAAATGCCCATAGATCCTCGATGGCCACCGCGCCCACCTTGCGCAGGTGGACGACCGCGCCGGGCACTTCGCCATATTTCTCGTCCGGCAGCCCGAACACCGCCGCCTCGGCCACGTCGGGATGCTGGTACAGTGCGTCCTCGACCTCCTGGCAGCTGATATTCTCGCCGCCGCGGATGATGATGTCCTTCTTGCGGTCGACGATGAAGAGATAGCCGTCCTCGTCGAGGTAGCCGATGTCGCCAGTGCGGAAATAGCCGTCGGCGGTGAAGGCCGCGGCGGTCGCTTCCGGATTGCCCCAATATTCCTGGAAATTGGCGACCGAGCGGATCGAGATTTCGCCGCGTTCGCCCTGCGGCACCGGCTTGCCGGCATCATCAAGGATCGCGAGGTCGACGAGCGGCAGCGAGGGCCGGCCGGCCGAGTTCGGCTTGGCGAGGTAATTGGTGCGCCAATTGCCGGTGCCGATGCCGTTCGTTTCGGTCAGGCCATAGCCGATCAGCGGCTTGCCCTCCATCTCCTGATCGATCCGCTTGACGTGTTCGACCGGGCGCGGCGCGCCGCCCGCGGCGATGTCCGCGACGCTCGACAGGTCGTATTTGTGCCGGTTCGGGTGGTTGAGCATCTCGAAGCTCATCAGCGGCACGCCGACGAAATAGGTGATCTTTTCCTTTTCGATGAGGCGCATCGCCTCCTCGGCGTCCCACTTGGGCATCAGCACCAGCTTACGCCCGATGGCGAACGACTGGAGGAACACCGGCACTTCCGCCGTCACGTGGAACAGGGGCACGTTGAGCAGCGTCGAGGGCTGAAGATCGCTCGGTGCCGTTCCGTCCTGCGCGCTGATCGCCAGCATCATCAACGCGGAGCCGAGATAGTTGAACACGCCCTGGGTCACCTGGCGATGGGTCGACAAGGCGCCCTTCGACTGGCCGGTCGAGCCGGAGGTGAACAGGATCGTGGCATGATCGTCCGGGCCGATCTCCGGCATCGTCGCATTGCCCGTGCCGCGATCGAGGATCGGCGCCAGCGCCGCATCGATCGGCTGCAGATCGTCGAACTCCACGACCGGGGCCGACAGGTTCGGCAGCGCCGCGAGACGGCGGCAGCGCGGCGGATCGGCAAATACCAAAGAGCAGCCGACGTCATCGACGCCTGCCTGTAGCTCCTCGGCCTGCCACCAGCCGTTCAGCAAGGTGGCGACGCCGCCCGCGATCAGCACGCCCATGTAGATGATGATCCACGACGGCGAGTTGCGCGCGGCGATGCCGATCCGGTCGCCCTTCTTCACGCCAAAGCCGCTTACCAGCGCGTCGGCCACCTTCTGCGCGCGGCCATAAACGTCGGCATAGGTGAGCCGCTCATCCCCGGCGATCAGGAACTCCGTGCCGGCATGCTGCTGCGCATAATGAGCGAAATAGGCCGGCAGCGTCGGCGGTGCCGCAGCGATGATGGGCAGTGTCTGGCCGAAACGTTCGATCGTGCCGAGCGCAAGCGGACCGCCCTCTCCCGTCAACGCGGCCATGGTCGCGTCCATCTTGAGGTCCAGTTCGGTCTTCATGCGTCTCTCCGCTTGGTCTTGGTCTTGAGGGCCCTTATGCAGACGTGAAGCCAGAGGGAAAAGCCTTGATCCTGCCCATCTTCGCCGCCGCAGCGAGCCATATCCGGTTCGAGGACCTGGGATTGCACCCGGACGTCTTCTCGATCGGATTTTTCACGCTGCGCTGGTACAGTCTCGCCTACATCGCCGGAATCGTCATCGGCTGGTGGTATCTGCTGAAGCTGCTGGACCAGCCGGGCGCCCCGATGGCGCGCCGGCATGCCGACGACCTGGTGTTCTACGCCACGCTGGGCATCATCCTGGGCGGGCGGATCGGCTACGTCCTGTTCTACGCGCCCGACATGCTGCTGCACCCGCTACGCATCCTGCGATTGTGGGACGGTGGCATGAGTTTCCATGGCGGGGTCATCGGGACCAGCCTCGCCATCATCCTGTTCGCGCGGCGCAATGGGCTGAACTGGCTGCGCATCCACGATTATGTCGCGTGCGTGGTGCCGTTCGGGCTGTTCTTCGGCCGGCTGGCGAATTTCGTGAACGGCGAATTGTGGGGCAAGCCGACCGACGTGCCCTGGGCGATCGTCTTCTCCCGCACCGTGCCGGCGGGCGTGCCCGAGCCGGCGCGCCACCCGAGCCAGCTGTATGAGGCGGGGCTGGAGGGCGTGGCGCTGTTCGCGCTCCTCTACTTCTTCTTCTGGCGCACCAATGCACGGTACCAGCCGGGCAAGCTGACCGGGCTGTTCCTGCTCGGCTATGGCACGGCGCGCTTCGTCGTCGAATTCTTCCGCGAGCCGGATTCGCAATTTGCCGGCACCTTCTTCGCCACCACCATCCACATGGGGCAGGTGCTGTGCCTGCCGATGATTGCGGGCGGGCTCTACCTGATCCTGACCGCGCCCGGGCGGCGCCAGCGGGTGGAACCGATCGCTGGCGGGCAGAGCGTCGCCTGATCGCGCGGCGCGCGTGGCCGCACCGCGCGCGCTGGCGAAATGATCGGCAAATGGTGGCGGGGATAGCCAGAGGGACGGGGAGCAGCGGGCTGCCCCCGCCCCACGCGCCGGTCAGGCGGTGCGCACCAGCAGCTTGTCGATCCGGCGGCCGTCGAGATCGACCACCTCGAAGCGCCAGCCCTGTTCGACGAAGCTTTCGCCCTCGACCGGCAAGTGGCGGAAGATCGCCAGCGCGAGGCCGGCGGCGGTCGCATAATCGCGGTCCTCGGGAAGCTCGATGCCGAGGCGCTCAGCCAGCGTGTCGGCCGAGGTGGTACCCGCGACCAGCAAGGAGCCGTCGTCGCGCTCGACGATGTTGGGCGCCTCACCCGGTTCGGCATCGGATGCAAACTCGCCCGCAATTGCCGCGAGCAGATTGGCCGGGGTCACGATCCCTTCAAAATGGCCATATTCGTCGTGGATCAGCGCCATCGGCACGTCAGCGCGGCGCAGCGCGTCGAGCGCGTCCATCGCATCGATCTGATCGACCACGAACGGCGCCTTGCGCACGAGCTGCTTCAGGTCGAGCGAATCGCCCCGTGCCAGCGCGGCGGCGACATCGCGCGCCTGAACGACGCCGATCACCGCATCGATCGACCCGTCGGCGACCGGCAGCCGGCTGTGCGGCGTCGCGAGCAGCTTGGCGCGGATCGCGGCGTCGTCGAGCCCGGAATCGAGCCAGTCGACCTCCGTGCGCGGGGTCATCACCTCGCGCACCGGGCGGTCGGCGAGCCGCACCACGCCGGAGATGATCGAGCGTTCATGCTCCTCGATCACGCCGGACTTGCTCGCCTCGGCGACGATCAGGTGCAGTTCCTCCGCCGTGACATGCTCCTCCGATTCGCGGTTGAGCCCCAGCAGGCGGAAGATCAGGATGCTGGACGCATCGAGCACCCAGACGATCGGCTTGGTCAGGACGGCGAGCCACGTCATCGGCAGCGCCAGCCAGCTGGCCACCGGCTCCGGATTGCGCAGCGCGATCTGCTTGGGAACCAATTCGCCAATGATCAGCGAGGCATAGGTCGTAAGCCCGATGACCAGCGCCACCGCGACATTGTTCGCCAATGCCGTCGGCATGCCCAATGCCTCCAGCCTGGCAGCCGTGGGGGTGCCAAGGCTGGCACCCGAATAGGCCCCGGTGCCGATACCGATCAGCGTGATCCCGATCTGCACTGTGGAGAGAAATTTGCCCGGGTCGGCGGCCAGCGCCATCGCGGCCCGCGCACCGGGCTTGCCGCTGCGCACCATTGCTTCGAGACGGGCCTTGCGGGACGAAACGATCGCGAGCTCGCTCATCGCGAAGACGCCGTTGAGGGCGACCAGCGCAAGAATGATGAGGACGTCGATCCAGGGGAACGGCGGTAGCATGATGTGGAACTCTCTTGGCGGGATTCGCCGCGCTCCACAACCATTCGCGTCATTTGCGGTTCAGCCCGGATACGGAACAACCCATATCAGCGCCGGGTTTCTGGCGGACACGAATGAAAAGGGGACACGATGATGCGTTTGAAGTCTGCGTTGGTTGGCTTGGTCGTCAGCGGCGCGCTGCTCACCACGGCAGCGTGCACCACCGACCCGGAAACCGGTGAGCGGCGGATCTCGAAGGCGGCGATCGGCGGCATCGGCGGCGCATTGGGCGGCTATCTGCTGGGCGACCTTGTCGGTGGCCGGCGCGACCGGACGGAGAAGATCGTCGGCGCAGGGATCGGCGGCATCGCCGGCGCGGGGATCGGCGCCTATATGGACAAGCAAGAGCGCGATCTGCGCGCCCGCACCGCCGGCACCGACGTGCAGGTGATCCGCCAGGGCGACGATCTGCTGCTGAACATCCCGAGCGGCATCAACTTCGCGTACAATTCGGCCGCGGTGCAGCCGCAGTTCCAGCAGACGCTGGACCGGGTGGCGAGCGTGCTGGGCGAGTACAACCGCACCTATATCGACGTGTACGGCCATACCGATTCGACCGGCAGCGACGCCTATAACCAGGGCCTGTCGGAGCGGCGCGCGACGGCCGTTGCCGATTATCTGTCCAGCCATGGCGTGCAGCGCGCGCGCATCGGTATTCGCGGCTTTGGCGAGACCCAACCGATTGCGACCAACGAGACCGAGGAAGGCCGCGCAGCCAACCGCCGCGTCGAGATCAAGATCGTGCCGATCTCGGAGAACGAGCTGGGTTACCGCCAGTAAGCAGATGCGGACCGCGGTCGCCGGTGCGGCCGCGGTCGTCGCTAGCGACGGGCGACGAAGAAATCGCGCAGCAGGTCACCGGCCTCGCGCGCGCCGATCCCGCCATAGACGTCCGGGCGGTGGTGGCAGGTTGGCTGCGAGAAGAAGCGCGGGCCATATTCGACGGCCCCGCCCTTCGGATCGGATGCGCCATAATAGAGCCGCCGGATCCGGGCATGGGCGATGGCGCCGGCGCACATCGCGCACGGTTCCAGCGTCACCCAGAGATCGCAATCCTCCAGCCGGTCGCGCGCGAGCAGCCGGGCGGCGGCGCGGATGACCTGCATCTCGGCATGGGCGGTCGGATCGTGGAGGCGGCGCGGCGCATTGGCGGCGACCGCGACAATCTGTCCTTCCAGCGTGATCGCCGCGCCGACGGGCACTTCGCCCTTCAGGGCCGCCTCGCGTGCGGCAGCCAGGGCGCTGGCCATGGGATCAGGGAGAGGGAACATCGCCGCCGCTATGCCCCGCCGGCGGGGCTCAGGCCATCGCCGATTACAACGCCAGCGACGGAGTCAGCGCGCCGGGCGAATCATTGCGCCGGCGTGGGCGAGGCACCCGGGCGCTGGACCTCGACCTTGGGCACTTCGATGACCTTCCGTTCGGTACCAACGTCGATCTTGCCAACGTCGGCCTTGAATTCAGGCGCCTGACCGCCCTCGATTCGCGGCAATCGCGCGGTCTGCGTCTGATCGATGTTGATGAAACCAGTCGCCATACCTGCCAGAATCACAAGTGCGACAATGCCCAGAATGACGAGAATGGCACGCATGATCCTGATCTCCAGTCGTATCGGTGGTGCAACAACGATCAGGTGATCCACTAGGTTGCATGTAGCGATGCTTGACGATTCGGCGGGGTACCGCTAGTGGCGCCGACTTTCCGGGCCAACCCGAAACTCAGGATCTGAACCATGTCGCGCATTTGCGAGCTGACCGGCAAGGGCCGGCAGGTGGGTAACAACGTTTCCCACGCCAACAACAAGACCAAGCGTACCTTCCTGCCGAACCTGCAGAATGTGACGCTGATGTCGGACTCGCTCGAGAAGAGCGTGCGTCTGCGCGTTTCGACTCACGGCCTGCGCTCGGTCGAGCACAATGGCGGTCTCGACAACTGGCTGGTCAAGACCAGCGACGAGAAGCTGTCGCTTCGTGCACGTCGCCTGAAGCGCGACGTGAAGAAGAAGCGCGCTGCCGCGGTTTCCACCGCCGCCTGATCCAGCGGACAGGAACGCGACCATGGCCTGCCGTCCTTCGGGACGGCGGGCCTTTGGTCGTTCAGGGGAAGCGGTGTTACTTTTCTCGTTCTGATCGCGGCCAGCGCAGTTTCAGCAGATAGGTCGGCCGGAGCACCATCGCGTCATTGTCGGTGACGATCCACACCATCGTCTCGCCCCGTTCCTGCGTGATCGCCAGCCCCTCCGCATTCTCACCCAGCACCGGCGGAGCGAGGGTCGCGACCGTCTTCCCCGACACCACGGCATTCGGCTGAATGTCGGCGCGGCTGATCCGGACAAGCTTCGCAGTGAAGCGGAACGGATATTGGAAGCGGCGTGTGAGGACGAGCAGGTCGCCGTCAGGAAGCTCGGCCGCGTCGCTCGGGTCGTAGCGATTGGGCGGCTGGAACAGAAAGCGAATTGGCTTCGCCCCAGGCACGGTCGGATCGCCAGTGAACAACAGGCCGTGGCGGGTGCGGCGATTGGGCTTTCGCTCCGCAAAGGTGAGGAACACGCCGTCGCGTAGCCGGACCAGTGATTCGGCGCCAAGGTTCGGCTCCCAGCGGCGCATCGCAGCGGGGGCGCTGTGACGCTCGGCATGGCCATAGCCGGGGGCGTAGCGCCAGATCTGGTTGTGCGTCTCATAGCCGACCCAGGCGCGCCCCGTGCGGGGATCGAGCGTCAGCGATTCGCTGTCGCGATCCCGCCGGTCCCACCCCACCCCTGGCCCTTGGCGCAGGACATGACCCCGCGGTTCACGCACCGTGCCGCCCCGAAGGGCGAGGGTGACGAGATTGCCGCCATCGCTGAGCAGATGCGCACGCCCATCGTGTAGCGCCAGCGCAGAAAAGCCGCCGAACGCCGGATCGCTGCTCGACAAGGTCATTCCGCCGACGGGCGCCAACGCGCCGATGCGATCCGGCCAGCCACCAGCGGGCACGTACGGGCTGGCGGTGACCGTCGGGCGATCACGGATCGTCGGCAGCCGCTCTGCACCATCATAGCGTGGCACGACCAGCAGCACCGCAGCGACGGAGAGGAGGAAGGACGTGGAACGGCGCACCGCTGTGCCCATAGGACCAACGTACCTGAACCGTCGATAACGGGCGCATTCAGGGTCGGCTCAATGCGAATCGCGCAAAACCATGGTCATCGGGATGGCATCAGCCTTCCCGGACGGATTTTGAAACGGGAGTCGAACCCATGTTTAAGAAGCTTTCGCTCGCTGGCGCCGCTCTCGCGATGAGCACGGTTGCTCTGATCCCCGCCGAGGCATCGGCCCAGCGCTGGGGTGGTGATCGTTACGACCGTTATGAGCGTCAGTATCGCGGCTATGACAATTACCGCGGCTATGACAATCGTCGCAACTATCGCGGCTACGATCGCCGCTATCGCAACCAGCGCTGCAACAACGGCACGACCGGCGCCATCGTCGGCGCGATTGCCGGCGGCCTGCTGGGTCGCACGATCGACAGCCGCGGGGACCGCGCGCTGGGCACCGTCCTCGGCGGCGTCGGCGGCGCAGTGGCCGGCAACGCGATCGAGAAGTCGAACAATCCGCGGTACTGCCGCTGACGAAATGGCCGTTTCGGCCTGCGTATCCCTCGCGTAGCGTATTGAGGGCGCGGGTCCGCCTCTCCTTCGGGAGGGCGGGCCCGTTGTTGTATGTGCGGATGGCGGCGCTTGTTCGCCCGCGGCCTGAACGCTATATTCCGCTCATGCTGCACGATCGTGCCACGACCACTACCACCACCCCGGGCATCCGGGGGCGGTCGGTCACGCGCTGATGCGCTGACGGCCTGCTCACCCGGAACGGGTGGGCCGGCGTCCTCCACTTCGTTCCTGCCAGATACCGGACGCTCTTTTCGTCGCGTTCGCGCTCGCCTAAGCGCATCGGCATTGCAGGAAAGCCTCTCATGACCATGCTCTCGATCACGCTTCCGGACGGTTCGGTACGCGAGGTACCGCCGGGATCGACGCCGGCCGACATTGCCGCCGCCATCGGGCCGGGCCTCGCCAAGGCGGCGATCGCCGCGCGGGTCGATGGCGAACTGCGCGACATCAACCGCCCGTTCGAGGGCAGCTCGCACCTCGCGCTGGTGACGAACCGCGACGAGGCGGACGCGCTGGAACTGGCGCGGCACGATTTCGCGCATATCCTGGCGGAAGCGGTGCAGGAGCTGTTCCCCGGCACGCAGATCACCTTTGGCCCGTCGACGGATGATGGCTTTTACTACGATTTCGCCGCGCCGGCGGATCGTGGGCCGTTCACGGAAGAGGACCTTCCGCTGATCGAGGAGCGGATGCGCAAGATCATCGCCGCGGACAAGCCGCTGCGCCGTGAGGTGTGGACGCGCGAGCAGCTGATCGAGCGGTGGAAGCAGCAGGGCGAGACGTTCAAGGCCGAATGGGCCGCCGAGCTTCCCGATGACGAGGAGCTGACGGTTTACTGGTCGGGCGGCGACTGGCTGGACATGTGCCGCGGACCGCACCTTGCCTCCACCGGCAAGCTCGACCCTCAGGCGTTCAAGCTGACGCGCGTGTCGGGCGCTTACTGGCGCGGCGACCAGAAGAACGCGATGCTGAGCCGCATCTATGGCACCGGCTGGCTGAACAAGAAGCAGCTCGATGCGCACCTCCACATGCTGGAGGAAGCGGCGAAGCGCGATCATCGCAAGATCGGGCAGGAGATGGATCTGTTCCACCTCCAGCAGGAGGCGCATGGCAGCGTATTCTGGCACCCCAAGGGCTATATGATCTGGCGGCAGCTGGAGGCGTATATGCGCCGGCGGCTGGACATGGGCGGCTATGAGGAAGTGAAGACGCCGCAGGTCATGGACGCGCGCCAGTGGGAGCGTTCGGGGCACTGGGGCAAGTATCGCGAGAACATGTTCGTCATCCCGGACGAGGTGCCGAACATCGAGGACGAAGGCGCCCTGGTGTCCGACGACGCCGACTGGATGGCACTGAAGCCGATGAACTGCCCGGCGCACGTGCTGATCTTCCGCCAGGGGATCAAATCGTACCGCGACCTGCCGATCCGCATGGCGGAGTTCGGCTGCTGCCACCGCAACGAGCCGCATGGCGCGCTGCACGGCATCATGCGCGTGCGCCAGTTCACGCAGGACGATGCGCATATCTTCGTGCGCGAGGACCAATTGGTCGAGGAGGTGGCGAAGTTCATCGACCTGCTCGACGTGGTCTACAAGGACCTCGGTTTCGAGAAATATGCCATCAAGCTCGCGCTGCGCCCCGAAAAGCGGTTTGGCAGCGAGGAGATGTGGGACTGGTCCGAACAGTCGCTGCGTGACGCGGTCGCCGCGACGGGACGCAACACGCCGGAATATGGCTGGGAGGAGCTGGAGGGCGAAGGCGCCTTCTACGCGCCCAAGCTGGAATTCCACCTGACCGACGCGATCGGGCGGACGTGGCAGGTCGGGACGATCCAGACCGACACCGTGCTGCCCGAGCGGCTCGACGCGAGCTATATCGGCGAGGATGGCGAGCGGCACCGGCCGATCATGCTTCACCGCGCCATTTTGGGCTCGTTCGAGCGCTTCATCGGCATCCTGATCGAGCATCATGCGGGACGTTTCCCGCTGTGGCTGTCCCCGGTGCAGGCGGTGGTCGCGACGATCGTGTCCGAGGCCGATGATTATGCGCATGTCGTGCGCGACAGGCTGGCCGCGGCCGGGCTGCGCGTCGAGACGGATCTTCGCAACGAGAAGATCAACTACAAGGTGCGCGAGCACAGCCTGGCGAAGGTGCCGGCGCTGCTGGTGGTCGGCAAGCGCGAGGCGGAGGAAGGCACGGTCGCCGTCCGCCGGCTGGGCAGCCAGGGGCAGGAAATCGTCTCGCTGGACGAGATCGTCGCGCGGCTGGTGAAGGAAGCGACGCCGCCCGATCTGGTGTGATCGGACGCCGGCCCGCCCGCGCGATCAGCGGGGGCGGGTCCACAGAATGCGGTCGCGCGGCGTATCGGCGACCGGCCGGCGCACCGCCACCGCTGCCTTCGCCACCCACGCCAGCTTCGCGCCCTTCGACGTGGTGACACGGTGATCCCAGGCGTGCGCGCCGCGCTTCGCCACTTCGCGCGCGATATCGCCATAGATGCCGGCCGCCGCCAGCACTGCCCAGCGCGCGCGTGGCGGCAGCTTCGCCGCGCCGACACGGGCGCTGGCCTCATGCAGCGCAGCGCGATCCGCCAAGCGGCGCGCGAGCACCACCAGGCGATCACGGAACGGCGGCTTCATGTGCTGGCCGGGCGGAATGTCCATCTCCGCCAGCCATTCGTCGGGCAAATAGCAGCGGCCGATCCGGTCATCCTCCTCGATATCGCGCGCGATATTGGCGAGCTGGAACGCCAGTCCCAGATCGCACGCGCGGTCCAGGGTATCGTCATCCGCCGGATCGACCCCCATGATCACCGCCATCATGCAGCCGACGGTGCCGGCGACATGGTAGCAATAACGGTACAGATCGTCCTCGCTGCGCGGCCGCCAATCTTCCGCATCGAGCCGGAATCCGGTGACCAGATCATGCGCGAAGCGCGCAGGGAGCCGCGTCTCCGCCGCAACGACGCGCAGTGCATCGAACGGCATGTCGCCGACGCTGCGACCGGCAAGCGCCGCCGTGGTCTTTTCCGCGATGATCGCGACGCGCGCCTCGGCATCGTCGACGGTGGTGGCGTTGTGGCCGTGATCCTGCCCGTCGACGATATCGTCGCAGGCGCGGCACCAGGCGTAGAGCAGCCACGCGCGTTCCCGCGTCTCGGGATCGAAGAGGTTGCTGGCGAGGGCAAAGCTCTTCGACCCGCGCGCGATCGATTCGCGCGCCGCCGCCACCAGCGCGGCGCGATCGGAAGCCGGAGCGGCCATGCTCAGATCACCTTCGCGAAGGGCATCGCACCGCTCAAAGATCGTCCGCGGTCATGCGCACGATCGGCTGGCTCGGCTGATGCGCGGCCATGCGGTCGAGCAACACGTCCAGCGTATCGGCGATAATCAGCAGATCCTCATGCTGTGGGCGGAGGAAGCCCACTTCGCTCATCTTATGCCAGAAGGCGATGAGGTGATCGTAATAGCCAGCGGCGTTGAGCAGCCCGACCGGATCCTCGTGATAGCCGATCTGCGCCCAGCTGAGCGCCTCCCACAGTTCGTCCATCGTGCCGGTGCCGCCGGGGATGGTGACGAAGCCATCAGCCAGATCGGTGAACGCCCGCTTGCGGTCGTGCATCCCCTCCACGACGTGGAGTTCTGTCAGGCCGCGATGTGCGACCTCTGCGTTGACCAGCGCCTGCGGGATGATGCCGATCACTTCGCCGCCGGCCGCCAACGCGCCATCCGCGACGGCGCCCATCAGGCCCAGCCGACCGCCGCCATAGACGACGCCAATGCCACGCTCCGCCAGCGAGCGGCCGACATCCCATGCCAGTTCCATATATTGCGGGTCGCGCGGCGTCGCCGATCCACAGTAAACCGCCAGACGCTTCATCACTTTCCCTTCCCTACTACGGAAGGGATCACACCGACTGTCACCTTCTCACTCCCTCAAGCATCAGTGCCGCCGTTGCCTTCGCACTGCCGACGACACCGGGGATGCCGGCGCCCGGATGAGTCCCGGCACCGACGAAATACAGGTTCGAAATCTTGTCATCACGATTGTGGACGCGGAAATAGGCGCTCTGCGTCAGCACCGGCTCCAGGCTGAACGCGCTGCCGAGGTGCGCATTGAGATCGCGCGAGAAATCGGCCGGCGTGTAGCTGAACTTGGTGATGATCCGATCGTGGATGTCTGGGATCAGGCGGCGGCCGACCTCATCCAGGATCCGCTTCTCCAGGATCGGCGCGACACGGTCCCAATCCTCCGGGAACTTGCCCTGATGCGGCACGGGGGCAAGCGCGTAGAAGGTCGAGCAGCCCTCCGGCGCCAAACTGGGATCGGTGACGGTCGGATGGTGCAGGTAGAGCGAGAAATCCTCGCTCAGCACGCCATGATCGTAGATGTCCGCCAGCAGCCCCTTATAGCGCGGGCCGAACAGGATCATGTGGTGCGGGATGCCCGGCCACGTGCCCTTGATCCCGAAATGGACGACGAACAGTGAGGGCGAGTATTTCTTACGCTCCAGCCGCGCTGCCGTGCGCGCCGCGGACCGCGAGGTGCCCAGGAGATCGCGATAGGTGTGGACGATGTCGCCGTTGGAGGCGACCATGTCGGCCTCCTGCCGCCAGCCGCTCTGCGTGCGTACCGCGGTGACCCGGTCGCCCAGCGTCTCGATCTCCGCCACCGGATCGTTGAGCCGGATGGTGCCGCCGAGCCGCTCGAACAAGGTCACCATGCCGGCGACCAGCCGGTTGGTGCCGCCCTGCGCGAACCAGACGCCGCCGTCACGCTCCAGCTTGTGGATCAGCGCGTAAATGGCGCTGGTGGTCATCGGATTGCCACCGACGAGCAGCGTGTGGAAGGACAAGGCCTCGCGCAGTTTCTCGTTCTTCACGAACGAGGACACCATCGAATAGACCGACCGCCACGCCTGATATTTCGCCAGCGCCGGCGCCGCCTTGATCATCGAGGCGAAGTCGAGAAACGCGACATGGCCGAGCTTCTCATACCCCTCGCGATAGACGCCGGCGGAATATTCGAGGAAGCGGGCGTATCCGGCGACGTCATCGGGATCGAGCCGCGCGATCTCGCCACGCAGCAACGTGTCATCGTTGGTGTAATCGAAATTGGTGCCGTCGGGCCAGTTCAGCCGGTAGAATGGCTTCACCGGCTCCAGCGTCACGTCGCGCGCCATGTCCTGGCCGGTGAGCGCCCATAGTTCCGACAGGCAGGCGGGGTCGGTGATGACGGTCGGGCCAGCGTCAAAGGTGAACCCGTCGCGCTGCCAGACGTAGGCGCGGCCACCGGGCTTGTCGCGCGCCTCGACGATGGTGGTTTCCACGCCCGCCGACTGGAGACGAATGGCAAGCGCCAGCCCGCCGAAGCCGGCACCAATAACGATCGCGCGCATCAATTCGCCTTTCGGATGACGCGCAGCGCGCGGAAAAGGGGCACCGGGGGCTTGCCCGACAGCACGCGCAGCTTGTCCTTGCCGGTTGAGCGCGCGGCATAGAAGCGCGCGATCAGATTGGGGTGCAGCCGGTAAAAACGCTCGAGCACCTTGTACCGAGCGTCCGGCTCCGCCGCGCGGAACAGCATGGCGTCGAGCATGCGGTAGAAGCGCCGCTCGTTCCAGCGCGCCTGGGCATAATCATGGGTCAAGTCGTGCAGCCCTTCGCCACTTAGATCCGTTGCCTCTGCGATGCGGATGGCGAGCCGCACCGCATCCGGCAGGGAGTAACCCGTGGTGGGATGAAAAAGTCCCGCGCGCGCGCCTGCCTTCGCCACTTTCGCGCCGCCCCAGCGCCAATAGGCCTCGAAATCGCCGCCGATGACGACCGGCAGCGCGCCCTTTTCCTCGCGCCCGGCGGGAGTCGCCGCCCAGCCCTTTGCCTCGGCATAGACATCGATCCGACGATTGAGCGCGCCGACGTTCAGCGTCGCGCTGTCGCTGTAATAGGTGTCCTCGACGAACAATTGAGTGGGTGAAAAGGGCAGCAGATAGACGAAGCGATAGCCGTCATATTGGGCGATGGTCGCGTCCATCACCATCGGATACGCGACGCCATGCCCGGCGGGGATGTCGAGTAACCGCCCGACGAACTTCTGCCAGCCGACCTCCAGCATCGACAGGTCACCCGGGCCGCGCGCGTCGATCACGCCCTTTGCCTCGATCCGCTCCCCATCGGCGAGGACAACGGCGGTCGGGCTGCAGGCCAGTACCTTGCAGCCGGTCATGATCGACCCGGCGGGAAGCGCCTTGCGCACGACCTGGTCGAGGCGTTCGGACTCGATCGAATAATAAGGCTGGTTGATGGTGCGGCGATGCGCCGGGAAAGCGACGTCATAGCCGGGCCAGGCATGGCAGACGAGCGGCGTCAGCAGCCAGCGATCCTCGCGCGAGACGTCGGCATCGAAGAAGGACCAGAGGTGATTGCCCCCCAGCACGTCACCCGCCTCGACAATGCGGATCGAAAGATCCGGGCGCCGCGCCGCCAACGCCAGCGCGATGAGCCCGCCCGCCAGCCCGCCGCCGACAATGGCGAGATCGCATTCATGGGTAACCGGCATACCGCCCGCGTAGCGGATCGCCGCCAAAACCGGAAGCGGGGATCACCCGATTGCCCTTGTGTACAGCCAACGCCACCTGTCCCGGCGCGGGAGCGGGCATGATCGCTTTCCCCGCATCACCGGAGGCCGTACAAGCGGAGCCATGTCGATCGTGCTGGCCATCATCCTTTCCGCCGTGGCGATGACGTTGATCGTCGGCGTGCGATACCTGATCACCAGCGGCGCCTTCGCCATGGCGACACGCGCGAGGCATCCGGCGCTGTACGCCGGGCTTGATCCGCAGATCCGGCGCGAGATCTGGTGGAGCCTCGCCTCCGCCGCGATCTATGGCGTGCCGGCGGGGATCGTGGCCTGGGGCTGGCAGAACCGTGGCTGGACGCAGATCTACGAGGACGTCCACGCCTATCCCCTGTGGTACCTGCCGCTGTCGGTGCTGCTGTACCTCTTCGCGCATGACACCTGGTTCTACTGGACGCATCGCTGGATGCATGAGCCGCGCGCGTTCCGCATCGCGCATGCCGTCCACCACGCCAGCCGCCCGCCGACCGCCTGGGCGGCGATGGCGTTTCACCCGATCGAGGCGCTGACCGGCGCTGTGGTAATTCCGCTACTCGTCTTCCTCATTCCGATCCACGTCGGTGCGCTTGGACTGGTCCTGACCATCATGACAGTTATGGGTGTCACCAATCACATGGGTTGGGAGATTTTCCCGCGGTTCATGTGGAAAGGCCCAGTGGGGGCATGGCTGATTACCGCCAGCCATCACCAGCGGCATCATGAGCGTTACGGGTGTAATTATGGTTTGTATTTCCGCTTCTGGGACCGGCTGTGTGGCACCGACGACGGGCTCGGCGATTTCACGCGCAGCCACGAGCGGAGCCGGGCGCGCGCTGCTGCTGGCGCTCGGGGCGGGGATGCTGATCGGGGCGGCGCCGATCGCGCGGCTTGATGTCGGGTTCGATGCCGTCCGGTCGAACAAGGGGATGCTGCGCATCTGCCTGACCGGCGATCCCGCCAATTTCCCCGATTGCGTCGATGATACGAACGCCACTACCCGTTCGGTGTCCGCCGATATCCGGAAGGTCCGCTTCGAAGGACTGCCCTATGGCGACTATGCCGTTGCGGTTATCCATGACGAGAATGGCAATGCCAAGCTGGACACGTTCGCCGGCATCCCGCGCGAAGGGTTTGGCTTCTCGCGCAATCCGCCGATCCGCTTCGGCCCGCCCAAGTTCGACGCCGCTCGTTTCAGCATCAAGGATGATGCGGAAAAGCAACAGGTGAAGATGCGTTACATTCTGTAAACGGGCGCGCCGGAGCCAAATCGCGAGGCGAGTGTTACGGTGCGGACCATTAGGGGACGTTTTCCGTGACCGCCAAATGCCTGTTCGGCCTCGCTGCCGCTCTTTCCATGTTCCCGACCATCGCTGCCGCGCAGGACAGCGCACCCGCCGCGGACCCCGCTGCCGCGCTCGCCGATCGTGCAGGGGGCGATGCGATCACCGTCGGTCTCGGCGCCGGCTACATGCCGGATTACGAAGGCTCCAACGATTATCAGTTCACCCCCGTCCCCGGCGTGATCGGGACGGTGAGCGGCATCAATTTCCAGGTGCTGGGCAATCGCGCCAACGCCGATCTGATCCCGAGCCAGCCCGGCCCCAGCTGGGACTTTCAGGCCGGACCCATCGGCGTTTTGAACTTCATGCGCACCAAGCGGTCGAGCATCGATGACCCGCGCGTCCGCGCGCTGGGCACGCGCGCCACGGCGCTTGAGCTCGGCGGGTTCGTCGGCGTTGGCAAGACGGGCGTCATCACCAGCCCGTACGACAAGATTTCGCTGTCGGTCAGCTACCGCCACGACGTCACCGGCGTGCACAAGAGCGGCATCTGGCAGCCGACGATCAACTATTTCACGCCGCTGTCGACAAGGGCGGCGGTGGCGCTGTTCGGGTCGGCCGAGCGGGTCGAGACCAAATATCTTAGCACCTATTTCGACGTCGCGCCCAGCCAGGTGGCGGCGAGCGGCCTTCCCGCCTTCCGTGGTCGCGGCGGCTGGAAGAGCTGGACCGTCGGCGCGGTCGGCACCCATTCCATCACCGGCGACTTGCTGAGCGGATTCAAGGTGGTAGGCGGCGTGACCTATCGCAAGCTGATCAACGATGTGGGTGACAGTCCGATCGTCAGCATCGCGGGTTCGCGCAATCAATGGCTGGGCGTGCTGGGACTGGCCTACACGTTCTAAAACTTGCCTGAGCCGCCGCGCCACCCGTTGATCCGCCGCGGCCGGTGGCGCATAGGGTGGCAATGGTTCACCTTTCGTTCGGCGGGCATGACCTGACGCCCCTGCCCCACGGTGCGATATTCTGGCCCGCGCGGCGCGCCCTGCTGGTCGCCGATCTGCATCTGGAAAAGGCGAGCTGGTTCGCGCGCGCCGGGCAGATGCTGCCGCCGTACGACAGCTTCGTCACATTGGCGGACCTGACCGCGCTGGTGGAAGAGACCGGCGCGCGGGAGGTCTGGTGTCTGGGCGACAGCTTCCACGATCCGGAAGGATGCGCGCGATTGCCGCAGCGGGCGCAGGACATGCTGCGGTCGCTGACCAGCGCGACGCAATGGACGTGGATCACCGGCAATCACGATCCGCACGGCGTTGATCGCTGCGGCGGCGAGGTGATGGACGAGGCGGTGGTGGACGGGCTGGTGCTGCGGCACGAAGCGACGCTGAGCGAGACGCGACCCGAGCTGTCGGGCCACTTTCACCCCAAGCTGCGGATCCGGATCCGTGGCAAATTGGTGTCGCGACGCTGCTTCGTCGCGGCGAGCCACAAGCTGATCCTGCCGGCCTTCGGCGCACTGACCGGGGGGCTGGACGTCGACCATCCGGAGATCGTGCGGGCGGTAGGGCGTTCGGCACAGGCGCTTATTCCGGTCGAGAACCGCCTTCTTCGCTTTCCGCTGGCGGCGTAAACGGGCCCAGCGCGAAGCGCGCCGGGCTGGCGCCGATCAAGCGGACCAGATCGACCTGGCCGCGCGTGCGCGTCTTGGCGAACAGGCGCTTGGAATAGTTACGCGTCGTTTCGATCGTCAGGCCGAGCTGCGTCGCGGCGTCGGACAGGGTGGCGCCGGCGGCGATTGCGGCCGCCAGGCGCGCCTCGCTGCCGGTGAGGCCGAACAATGCCGCGAGCAGCGCCGGTTGGGCATCAACCCCAGGTCCTGCGTTGAGCGCCATTAGGCCAAGCGCCACGGGGGCGGTGGCGAGCGGCGTCCGGGGCAGATCGAGCGGAATGAGCAGCATCGCCGCGGCCTCATTTGGCCGCAAACGGACGACCATTGGCCTGCGTTCGGCCACGCAGGCGGTAACGTCGGCCGCTATTGGCCAGAAGGCGCCGCCCCGCGCGGCAAAGACATCCGAGCGCGCAAGGGGGCGTCCATCGGCACCGAACGACGCCCAGGCGATCCGGCCGGCGGAGACCGCCCGCTCGACCACCGTCGCGGTGGTGGCGGCATGATCGAGTGCCGCACGCGTGCGCAGCGCGGTCGCGAGATGCGGTGCGAGGCGGGCGAGAAGGGCGCCGTCGGCCGCGCTGAAATCAGGCTGCGTACGGCGAATCACGAGCACCGCAGCGGCACCGCCGGGTTCATCGACGCGGATCAGCCGCGCGTAGCCCCCTTCCTCCTCCGCATAGACGCGGTGCGCCCGCAAGGCGGTGAGATGATCCTGATCAGGCGGCGGAGCGATCCTTGAGCCGAGCCAGCGCCATTCCCCCTGCCCCGCACGCACCGCCAGCGCGGCCTGATCGGCGCGTACGCGGCGCTTCAGCCGCTGGAGGAAGAGGGTGAACGGTGCCTGCTCATGCGCGCCGTCGTGCAGCGGCAACAAGAGGTCGGTTTCGTCGGGGCGGGTAATCGCCATATTATACCCTCCCACATGGGAGGTGCCGTGTCACCCTGCCGCGGCCATGTTGCAGGTCAGCCGGATTGGCGTTGCGGGGATTTTCGATGACGGCGCGGACACTGACCCACCTCGAGCGGCTGGAGGCCGAATCGATCCACATCATGCGCGAGGTGGTGGCGGAGAGTGAGCGGCCGGTGATGCTCTATTCGGTCGGCAAGGATTCGGCGGTCATGCTGCATCTCGCGCGCAAGGCGTTCCACCCTGCCCCGCCGCCGTTCCCGCTGCTGCATGTCGACACGACGTGGAAGTTCAAGGCGATGTACGCGCTGCGCGATCGCATGGCGCGCGAGAGCGGCATGGAGTTGCTGGTCCACCGCAATCCCGAGGCGGAAGCACGCGGGATCAATCCGTTCGATCACGGCCCGCTGCACACCGACATGTGGAAGACGGAAGGGTTGAAGCAGGCGCTGGATCAATATGGCTTCGACGTCGCCTTTGGCGGCGCGCGGCGGGATGAGGAAAAGAGCCGGGCCAAGGAGCGGGTCTTTTCCTTCCGCTCGGCCAATCACCGCTGGGACCCGAAGAACCAGCGCCCCGAGCTCTGGAACCTCTACAACACCCGCAAGGCACGTGGTGAATCGATCCGGGTCTTTCCGATCTCCAATTGGACCGAGCTAGATATCTGGCAGTACATCCAGCTGAACGACATTCCGATCGTGCCGCTCTATTTCGCCGAGCGACGACCCACCGTCGAGCGCGACGGCATGCTGCTGATGGTCGATGATGATCGCTTTCCGCTGCGCGACGGCGAAGTGCCGGTCGAACGATCGATCCGCTTCCGCACCCTGGGCTGCTACCCGCTGACGGGCGCGGTGGAGAGCGAGGCGGCGACACTGGAAGATGTGATCCAAGAGATGCTGCTGACCACCACCAGCGAACGGCAGGGCCGCGCGATCGACAAGGATGGCGGCGCGGCAAGTATGGAGAAGAAGAAGCAGGAGGGGTATTTCTGATGGCGTCGCAGTCAGTGGCGCCGGCGGCGCCTTCCTATCAGGCGGATCGGCTGATCGCCGACGACATTCATGCCTATCTGGCGCAGCATCAGAACAAGTCGCTGCTGCGCTTCATCACCTGCGGGTCGGTCGACGATGGCAAGTCGACGCTGATCGGGCGGCTGCTGTACGATTCGAAGATGATCTTCGAGGATCAGCTGGCCGCACTGGAACAGGATTCACGCACCGTCGGGACGCAGGGCGACGCAATCGATTTCGCGTTGCTGGTCGATGGGCTGGCGGCAGAGCGCGAACAAGGCATCACGATCGACGTCGCTTACCGTTTCTTCGCGACCGAGAAGCGCAAGTTCATCGTCGCCGACACGCCGGGGCATGAACAATATACCCGCAACATGGTGACAGGTGCCTCCACCGCCGATCTGGCGGTGATCCTGGTCGATGCGCGCAAGGGCGTGCTGACGCAGACCAAGCGGCATTCCTATCTCGCGCATCTGATCGGCATCCGGCACCTGGTGCTGGCGGTGAACAAGATGGACCTGGTCGACTATGACCAGTCGGTGTTCGACGCGATCGTTGCGGATTATCAGGCGTTCGCGACGACCATCGGCATCGATGGGTTTACTGCCATTCCAATCTCGGGCTTTCGTGGCGACAATATCACCGCCGCGTCCGACCAGACGCCTTGGTACAGCGGGCCGCCGCTGATCGCGCATCTGGAGGCGGTGCCGATCGATGCTGAGGCGGACCAGGCGCGGCCGCTTCGCCTGCCGGTGCAATGGGTCAACCGGCCCAATCTCGATTTCCGGGGGTTCGCCGGGCAGATCGCCGCGGGCGTTGTGCGACCGGGTGATCCGGTACGCATCCTTCCGTCAGGCAAGACAAGCGCGATCGCGCGGATCGTGACGCTGGACGGTGATCTGGACCAAGCGGTCGCGGGCCAATCAGTCGCGGTGACGCTGGCCGACGAGGTGGATTGTTCGCGCGGCGACGTGATCGCCGCCGCAGGTGATCCGCCGCAAGTCGCCGATCAGTTCGAAGCGACGATCGTCTGGATGGCGGATGAGGACATGCTGCCCGGCCGCGCCTATTGGCTGAAGCTGGGCACGCAGACCGTCAGCGCAACGGTGCAGGCGCCCAAATATCAGGTCAACGTCAACACGCTCGAGCAGCTGGCGGCCAAGACGCTGGACCTGAATGCGATTGGGGTCGCGAATCTTTCCACCGACAAGCCATTGGTATTCGAACCCTATGCCGACAGCCGCGCGCTGGGCGGGTTCATCCTGATCGACAAGCTGAGCAACGCCACGGTGGCGGCGGGGATGCTGCATTTCAGCCTGCGGCGATCGCAGAACATCCATTGGCAGCCGACCGACGTCAGCCGCGAGACGCTGGCCGCGCTGAAGAACCAGAAGCCGGTGGTACTGTGGTTCACCGGCCTGTCCGGGGCGGGCAAATCGACCATCGCCAATCTGGTCGAGAAGAAGCTGGTGCGGATGAACCGCCACACCTTCCTGCTCGACGGTGACAACGTCCGCCACGGGTTGAACAAGGATTTGGGGTTCACCGACGCCGACCGGGTGGAGAATATCCGCCGGGTGGGTGAAGTCGCGCGGTTGATGACCGATGCCGGGCTGATCGTCGTCACCGCCTTCATCTCCCCCTTCCGCGCCGAGCGGGAAATGGTGCGCCAGATGATGCAGCCGGGCGAGTTCATCGAAGTGCATATCGACACCCCGCTCGCGGAAGCGGAACGACGCGATGTGAAGGGCCTGTATGCCAAGGCGCGCGCCGGGCAGCTGGCGAACTTCACCGGCATCGACAGCCCCTATGAGCCGCCGGAGGATCCCGAGATCCGCATCGACACGACGGCGATGACGCCCGAAGAAGCAGCGGACCTCATCATTGCCAGGATCATCCCGTGACCAACGCCATGACCGACGCCGCGCTCGCCGCCCACCTTGCCGAGACGGCCGGGCAGATCCTGCTGGCGGTGCGCGGTGCCACGGTGTTCAGCCCGCAGGCGCTGGGCAAGGCAGGCGACCAGACCGCCAATCAGTTCCTTGTCCAGGCGATCCGCCATGCGCGACCCGACGATGGCCTGCTGTCGGAAGAGATGAGCTGTGATGGCGAGCGGCTGACCAAGCGCCGCACCTGGATCGTCGATCCGGTCGACGGGACGCGCGAATATGGCGAAGCGCGGCACGACTGGGCGGTGCATGTCGCGTTGGCGATCGATGGTGTCGCCGCGATCGGGGCGGTGGCGCTGCCCGACGCCGGGCTGGTTCTGCGATCGGATCAGCCGGCGGCGGTCCCTCCCCCGGCGTCCCCGCTACGGATGCTGGTGAGCCGCACCCGGCCCGCGCCCGAGGCGGTGGCGGTGGCCGAGCGGCTTGGCGCGACGCTGGTGCCGATGGGGTCAGCCGGGGCGAAGGCGATGGCCGTGGTGCAGGGGGAAGCGGATATATACCTGCATTCGGGCGGACAATTTGAGTGGGATTCGGCCGCCCCGGTGGCTGTGGCGGCCGCTTTCGGCCTGCATTGTTCGCGCATCGACGGCAGCCCGCTGCGGTACAATCAGGAGGATGTGTACCTGCCCGATCTGCTGATCTGCCAGAAAGAACTGGCCGGCGAGGTGTTGGCGCTGGTCCGCGAGATCAACGCCCGCTGAGCGAAAGGCGCCTCCCCCGCGCGTGGCGGAGGAGGCGGGTGCCGATTACTTCAGATGTTCGGCGAAGAAATCGGCCGTGCGTTGATCCGCGAGATCAGCAGCAGCCGGCGAGCGGCGGTCGCCCATTTCGGTCGCGAAGCCGTGATCCTCACCCGGATAGTCGTACAGCGTGACCTTGGGGTGATCGTCCAGCCCCTCGTGCATCTTCTGCTGGGTGGCCTTGTCAACGAAGCCGTCTTCGCCGGCTATATGGAGGAGAACCGGGTTGGCGATGGCGTGCTTCTCACCCAGCAGGCCATCGATGCCGACGCCATAATAGCCGACGCTGGCATCGATATCGGTGCGGCAGGCGGTCATGAACGCCAGGCGCCCGCCGAGGCAATAGCCGACCGCGCCGATCTTGCCCGACCCGCCGAGCAGCGACCGGGTTGCGTGGATGGTCGCTTCGATGTCGCGAATGCCAGCGTCCTGATCGAACTGGCCGAACAGGTCGAGTCCGCGCTGCAACTCTTCGGGAATGTCCGGGTTCAGCTCGACGCCCGGCGCGATGCGCCAGAACAGATCGGGCGCGATGGCGAGATAGCCCTGCTCTGCCAGGCGATCGCACTTTTGCCGGATGCCCGGGTTCACGCCAAACACTTCCTGGATGACGATGATGGCAGCGGTCGGCGTGCCAGCCGGATCGGCGCGATAGGCCTTGAAGCTGCCCTCATTGTTCAGCGCGGTGATGTCGATCATCTGACCCATGAAAATCCTTCTCCTTGTGATGCAGCCCGCTCCCGCAGTTGCGACGGCAGCGGCAGAGCGGGCATAGATGGTGCACGGGTGACGCTATCGCTCCCCGCAGCACGGCTCAAGCGGAGGCGGCCATGAAGATCAGCATTGAGGTGGATTGTTCTCCGGAAGAAGCGCGCCGCGCCATGGGGCTGCCGGACCTGTCGCCGCTGCACGACCGCTACGTCGCGTTGTTGCAGCAATCGCTGGAGCAGAAGGCCGTGGCGCCGGAGGTGCTGGAGGGATTGATGCGCAACTGGGCGCCCATGGGTGAGACCGGGGCCAATTTCTGGCGCAGCATGTTCGAGGCGGGCTCCAAGCCCGGCGGCTGATGGACACGATCTTTGCCGTATCGAGCGGCCGCCCGCCGGCCGCCATCGCCGTGCTGCGGGTCAGCGGGCCGAGCGCCATAGTGGCAGCAAAGACGCTTGCGGGCCCCCTGCCCGCGCCTCGGACCGCAGCATTGCGCACGCTGCGCCATGATGGGCTGGTGCTGGATCAAGCGCTGGTCCTGGTGTTTCCGGGACCACGGACCGCCACTGGGGAGGATCTGGTCGAGCTGCACCTGCATGGCGGGCGAGCGGTCGTTGCAGCGGTAGAGCGCGCGCTCAGTGAGCAACCGGGACTGCGGCCGGCGGAGGCTGGCGAGTTCACGCGGCGGGCGCTGGCCAATGGTCGGATCGACCTGATCCAGGCGCAGGGGATTGCCGATCTTCTCGAAGCGGAAACCGAGCAGCAGCGGCGGCTGGCGATGGACAGCGCCGATGGTGTGGTCAGCCGATTGGTCGCGCAGTGGATGGCCGAGCTTGCGCGTATCGGCGCGCTGATCGAGGCGACGATCGACTTCGACGATGAGGATGATGTCGAGGCGGTCGATACCGTTCGGATTGATGCGGAAACCAGAGCGCTGGCGGATAAGCTGGCGGGGGTTCTCGCCCGTCCATCGGTCGAGCGATATCGCGATGGTATTCGCATCGTTCTGGTCGGCCCGCCAAATGCGGGCAAATCATCGCTGCTCAATGCGCTGATCGGGCGTGAGGCGGCGATCGTCTCGCCGATTGCCGGGACGACGCGCGACCGGGTTGAGGCGCAGGTCGTTCGTCGTGGGCGGGCCTATACGCTGATCGATACGGCCGGGTTGCGGGAGGAGACGGATGATCCGATCGAGCGGATCGGGATCGAGCGCGCACGCGCCGCGCTGGCTTCGGCGGACATCATTCTGGACCTCGCGGGGACTGAGGACAGCGAACGTGCGATCCGTGTCTTCGCTCAGGCCGACCGCCGGGAAGACGCGCCGAGGGGCGCTATACCCACGTCGGTCTATGATCCGGCGACCATCGACCGTCTGTGGGGTGAGATCGAGCGCCGGGCTGATGCTGTGTTGGGCGGTGGAGCGGAGGCGACGTTCCACGTGGAACAGCGCCGCGCGATTGACGCCGCGCACCGCGCGCTTGTCGCTTCACTAAACAGCGACGACTTGCTGTTGCGCGCAGAAGAGGTACGAACGGCAACGCGCGCGCTCGCCGGTCTGCTTGGGGTCGACGCCACCGAGACCATGCTCGATGCACTGTTCGCGCGCTTCTGTGTTGGAAAGTGATGTTTCACGTGGAACAATCCATGGATGTTATCGTCATCGGGGGTGGACACGCCGGGACAGAAGCCGCGGCCGCGGCTGCCCGACGCGGCGCCCGGGTCGCGCTGGTCAGCCATGATCCTGGCAAAATCGGCGCCATGTCGTGCAACCCGTCGATCGGCGGGTTGGGCAAGGGTCATCTTGTTCGCGAGGTAGACGCCTTTGACGGCCTGATGGGACGAGCGGCCGATGCTGCGGCCATCCACCATCGGATGCTCAACCGCAGCAAGGGACTGGCGGTTCAGGGACCGCGAATTCAGGCCGATCGTAAGCTCTACTCCGCCGCCATCCGGACGATGTTGGCTGACCAGGCCGGCGTAACGATCGTTGGTGGCGACGCGGTCGCGCTTCGCCTGGAGGGTGACCGCGTGACCGGCGTTACGCTTGCCGACGGCACGACCATTTCAGCCGGCGCGGTCGTCCTGGCGACCGGCACGTTCCTTGGTGGGCGGATCTTTCGTGGCGAGGTGCAGGAAACCGGTGGTCGCGTCGGCGAGGCGGCAGCACTGCCGCTGGCTACGCAGCTTCGCGAATTGGGGCTGCCGATGGGGCGGCTGAAGACCGGCACCCCTCCCCGCCTTGACGGCCGCACGATAGACTGGGCGCGGCTCGAACCACAGCCATCGGACGTCGATCCCTGGACGATGTCGCCCATGACGCACGGCCGCCGCCTTCCGCAGCTTGCCTGCGCCATCACCCGTACCACCGGTGAAACGCATGCGATCATCGGTGACAATCTGCATCGCTCACCGCTGCAGACCGGTGCGATCGAGGGCCTGGGTCCACGCTATTGCCCGTCGATCGAGGACAAGATCCGGCGCTTTGGCGATCGCGACGGGCATCAGATCTTCCTTGAGCCCGAGGGACTCGATGATGCCACCGTTTATCCCAACGGCATCTCCACCTCGCTCCCGACCGATGTGCAGGACGCGTTCATTCGGAGTGTGCCGGGGCTTGAAGACGTGCGGATCACCATGCACGGCTATGCGGTCGAATATGATCACATCGACCCACGCGCGCTCGACGCCACGTTAGCGCTGCCGCAGCTGAAGGGCCTGTTCCTGGCTGGCCAGATCAATGGCACCACCGGCTATGAAGAGGCCGCCGCACAGGGACTGGTGGCGGGGGCCAATGCGGCCGCTGCTGCGCTTGATCTAACGCCTTTCCAGCCGGATCGGACCGCCAGCTATATCGGCGTCATGATCGACGATCTGGTCCTGCAAGGCATCAGCGAACCCTATCGCATGCTGACGGCGCGGGCCGAATATCGTCTTGCACTGCGCGCCGACAATGCCGAGGCGCGGCTGAGCGGGGAAGCGGAGCGGCTGGGGCTGCTGTCCCCACGGCGGCAGCGTCATGTCGCGACACGCATGGCGCAGCGCGCTCAGCTCCGCAGTGGCGAGGCAGACGCAGACGGCGCGATCGACGCTGACCTGATCCGCGAGCATGAGGAGGACGTTCGCTACGCCCCCTATCTCGAACGGCAGGCGGCGGAGATTGCGCGGATGAAGAAGGACGAGAAGATCGTGATCGCCAGCGATGTGGCGCTGGACCGGATTGCCGGCCTGTCGAACGAGATGCGCGAGCGGCTCCGGGCAGCGCGGCCGCGTACGCTGGGTGAGGCGTCGCGCGTGCGCGGGGTCACCCCTGCCGCCCTCACCGCCTTGTGGCTTGATGCGAAGGCAGCGCAGCGATGAACGAGGAAGAAGCACGCGCCGCGGTCCGTGCGATCGTTGGTGACGCAGCGATGCCGCGGCTTGAGCGGTTTGCCGATATTGTCCGCGCGGAGAGCGAGCGACAGAATCTGGTCGCCCGGCCGACGCTCGACTCCTTGTGGAACCGGCATTTCCTCGATTCCGCGCAGCTGCTTCCCTTGGCCGATAAGCATGACGGGACGTGGATTGACGTCGGCACGGGCGCGGGTTTCCCAGGCATGGTCGTCGCGCTGGCGAGTGATCGGCCTGTCGTCATGATCGAACCCCGCCGGATGCGGGCAGACTTCTTGCGGGGCGTGATCGAGCAAGAGGGTCTGACAGCGCGCGTCACGGTTCAGCAGGCGAAGGTCGAGCGCGTCGCCGAGCCCAAAGCCGCGGTGATTTCTGCGCGGGCGGTCGCCTCGTTAGCGGAATTGTTGCAATCCACGGCGCATCTGGCGTCGATGAGCACGCTTTACTTGCTACCCAAGGGACAATCGGCCACCACTGAGGTCAAGGAAGCGCAGCGCCGCTTCGCGGGATTGTTCCACGTGGAACAGAGCATCACCGACCCTGCCTCCGGCATCGTCGTCGTGACAAATGTGAAGGAACGGCGATGATCCGCATCGCAGTGGCCAACCAGAAGGGCGGGGTTGGCAAGACAACGTCGGCGATCAATCTGGCGACCGCGCTGGCCGCGACGGGCAAGCGCGTCCTGCTGATCGACCTTGATCCGCAGGGTAACGCCTCGACGGGGCTGGGGATCACTCAGGCGCAGCGCGCTGCATCGAGCTATCATGTGCTGGTGGATCGGGCGCCGGTGGAAAGCGCCGTCGTCGCGACGGGCGTTCCGCGGCTCGACGTGCTGCCGGCGACGGTTGACCTGTCCGGCGCAGAGATCGAACTGGTCGAGCTGGAAAACCGGACTCATCGCCTGCACCGCGCGCTCGACGCAGCGCCGCCGCGCTGGGACATTGCGTTGATCGACTGCCCCCCCTCCCTCGGGCTGCTGACGATCAATGCGATGGTGGCGGCGGATTCGCTGCTGGTGCCGTTGCAGTGCGAGTTCTTCGCGCTGGAGGGTCTCAGCCAGCTGTTGACGACGGTCGAGAGGATCCGTGCCAGGTTCAATCCGGCACTGGCGATCATCGGCGTCGCGCTGACGATGTATGATCGGCGTAACCGGCTGACCGAGCAGGTATCGGCGGACGTGCGCGCCGTGCTGGGCAAGGTGGTGTTCGAGACGGTGATCCCGCGCAACGTACGACTGTCCGAAGCGCCCAGCCACGGCCTGCCCGCGCTGATCTACGATCACCGGTGCAGCGGATCGCAAGCCTATATTGCCCTAGCGCGGGAGTTGATTGCCCGGTTGCCGCATGCCAGCGAGGTGGCCGCATGACCGATACCAAGCGCGCCCGCGGCGGGCTGGGCCGGGGTCTGGGGGCCCTGCTCGGCGATATCGCCCGTGATGATTCCCCGACCGCGACCGAGGGCGGGCCGCCCGCGGGCGTGCGAATGATCCCCGTCAGCGCGATCGCCCCCCACCCGGAGCAGCCGCGGCGACATTTCGACGAGGATGCGCTCGACGAACTGGCCGCGTCGATCGCGGAACGCGGCATCATCCAGCCGATCGTGGTGCGGCCACATGGCCATACCTATCAGATTGTCGCGGGTGAGCGGCGCTGGCGCGCGGCGCAGCGTGCACGGCTGCACGAAGTGCCGGTGGTCGTCCGCGACTATACCGACAGTGAAACGCTGCAGATCGCGCTGGTGGAGAATATCCAGCGGCAGAACCTGAATGCCATCGAAGAGGCAGAGGCGTACAGCCGGCTGGTCGACGAATTCGGCCATACACAGGAAGTGCTGGCGCAGACGGTGCACAAGTCGCGCAGCCATGTCGCGAACCTGCTGCGGCTGCTGGACCTGCCGAAGACCGTCCAGGCGCGCGTGGTCGATCGTACGCTGAGCATGGGCCACGCCCGTGCGCTGATCGGCGCGCCTGACCCCGAGGCGCTGGCCGATCAGGTGGTGACCAAGGGGCTGTCGGTACGGCAGACCGAGAAACTGGCGCAATCGGCCAAGCCAGCGACGACGCGCAAGCCCGGCAACCGCGCGAGTGCTGGTGGCTCCTCGGCGAGCGGTGATGCCGATGTCGCCGCGCTGGAGCGGCAATTGGGCGACCTGCTGGGTGTGCGCGTGCGGATCACCTACAGCCCCAATGGCGGGTCGCTGACGATCGATTATTCGACGCTCGATCAGCTCGACATGATTTGCCAGCGGTTGAGCGGCGAGCCGATCTGATCCTGTCGGGTACGCGCCAGCGACGGACTGGCACTGCCCTGCCCCGTGACTAGCCGCGAAGGCGCTGTGCGAGCGTAAGCATCGCCTGGCTGGCGACCACGTCGCCCGCACTGCCGCCGCCTGCCATTACGGCGCGCTCCGCCTCGCGTACCAGCACCATCGCCCGCGCGAGCGCCGCGGGCGACCATTGGCGCAACGCCGCGCTGGTGGCCGCCTCTTCCTTGAAGAACACGCGGTGCCGCTTCATCACGCTGCCGACGTCATCGCCCCCCGCAACCTCGGCCTTCATTTCGGCGAGCGTGGCCAGCCGGCGGGCAAGCGCACGAAGCCAGGGGATTGACGATATGCCGGCCTCGTCGAGCTGACGGAGCGCTTCACCAAGCTCGGCCGGTCGCCCGGCGACGAGCGCAGCAACCACGTCGCCCATGTCGGCATCGCCGAGGTCAGCGCCGACGGCATCGAGCGCGTCCTGCTCGCAGGCGGCGGGACGATCGGGAGCGGCGTCGAGGTACAGGGCGAGTTTCTCGATCTCGCGCGCGATCACCGCCCGGTCACCTCCCCCGGCGGCTGCGAGGCGGCGCGCGACGCCCGGACCGAGCCGTAACCCGACCTCACGCGCGAGGTCATTGGCGATCGACTCCATCTGATCGGCGCCGGGGACGTAGCAGGCGAGTGCCAGAGCGGCGGGTGAGTCGAGCGCGAGCTTGCTGAGCTTCGAACTGGCCTTCAGCGCGGGGGCGATTATCACCACCGGGTTGGCGACGCGATCGGCCTCCAGCAGCGCCGTAGCGGCCGCCAGGCTCTCCTCGCCAGCGGCGCTGACCCGAATATGACGCGGCGTGCCGAACAGCGACAGCGAGGCGGCTTCGTCGACCAGTCGCGCCGGGTCGCTGCGCAGCGTGGCGCCGTCGAGATCGATCCGCTCGGCATCGGGGCCGAGCGCGCGGGGCAGCCGGTCGGCGAGCGCGGTCGCCCCCGCCTCGTCCGGGCCGAACAGGAGATAGAGCCGGATGTCGGCAGGCGGGCGATCCAGGGCCGCCTTGAGGCGGGCTTCGGTCGCCTTCATTGCTTGGCGGCGTTCTGCCCCACGGATACCGAAATCCGCGTGATGATCTGATCCGCGACCACATCGGCGAGGCGTTCAAGCGCCGTGGCCTCAGCGGCAATCGTGGCATAGTCCGAACCGACGACGTCAATGCCTGCGTCTGAGCCGGCCGTGGCGTCGAGCACCACGCCGTCGTTGCCGACCTCCACCAGCTGGTAGCGTGCACGGAGCGTGCGCCGCTCCCGCGCGACCGAATCGTCGCGGCGGATGGCAAGGCCAGTGATCTGGTCGTCGAGCGCGATCTGCAGCCGGTAGCGCGGGCTGGCCGATGCCGGGACGACGCTCATCCGTTCACGCAGCGCATTGGCCAGCAGCCAGCCGGCGCGCCCCTCCATCGGCACGATCTCGATCTCGCCCAGGACCTGTGCGGCCGGGCTGGCGCTGCCGCCGGAGTAGAGCGGCTTGAGGCCGCATCCGCCCAGCATCATGAGCGCCGCAGCGAGGGGCAGCAGCCGCCTCATGCGACGATGTTCACCAGGCGATCGGGCACCACGATCACCTTGCGCGGCGGCTTGCCCTCGAGCAAGCGGGCCACCTTTTCGGAGGCGAGCGCCTGAGCCTCGGCGGTTTCCCGCGGCGTGCCCTTTGGCAGCAGGATCGTGTCGCGGAGCTTGCCATTGACCTGCACCGCGACGGTCACTTCGTCATCGACGAGCAGCGCCGGGTCAACAGTCGGCCAGGCGACATCGGCGATCAGCCCCTCGCCGCCCTGCGCGGCCCAGGCCTCCTCGGCCAGATGTGGCACCATCGGTGCGACGATGCGCAGCAGCGTCGCGAGCGCGTCGCTGCGGTCCTGCGACGGCGCCGCCTTCTCGATCGCGTTGGCGAGCGTGTAGATGAGCGCCACGGCCTTGTTGAACTGCAGCCCCTCAATGGCGTCTGCCACGCCCTTCACGGTGCGGTGCGCGGTCTTGCGCAGGCCGATGTCCTCGCCGCCGTCAGCAGCGCTCCCACCGCCCTCTGAGGCGACCAGACGCCACAGTCGCTGGATGAAGCGCCACGCGCCCTCGATGCCGTTCTCGCTCCACTCCAGATCGCGCTCGGGCGGCGAATCCGACAGCATGAACCAGCGCACCGCGTCGGCGCCATATTGATCGACGATCGGTTCGGGATCGACGGTGTTCTTCTTCGACTTGGACATCTTCTCGACGCGGCCCACCGTGACCGGCTGCCCCGTCGATACTTCGATCCCGTCCTCGATCTCGCCCGGCGACAGCCAGCGGCCGTCGGAAGACTTGTAGGTCTCGTGAGTCACCATGCCCTGGGTGAACAGGCCGGCGAATGGCTCAGCGAGATCAATCATTCCGACATGCTGCAAGGCGCGCGTCCAGAAACGCGCATAGAGCAGGTGGAGGATCGCATGTTCCACGCCGCCGATATACTGCCCGACCGGCAACCACTGCTCAGCCACCGCCTTGTCGAACGGCTTGTCGTCCGGCTGACTGGCGAAGCGGATGAAATACCAGGAGGAATCCGCGAACGTATCGAGCGTGTCGGTCTCCCGCACGGCATCCTTGCCGCACGAGGGGCAAGCGACATGCTTCCAGGTCGGATGGCGATCGAGCGGGTTGCCAGGCACCGCGAAGCTGACATCCTCAGGCAGCTTCAACGGCAGCTGATCGAGCGGCACCGGCACGGCGCCGCAACCGGCGCAATGGATGATCGGGATCGGCGTGCCCCAGTAACGCTGGCGGCTGATGCCCCAGTCGCGCAGGCGGTAGACCGTGGTCCCCTCGCCCCAGCCGCCAGCCTCGGCGCGCAGGATCACCTCACGCTTCGCATCCTCGATGTCCATGCCGTCGAGGAAGTGCGAATTCACCAGCGTGCCAGGGCCGGTATAGGCCTCCGTCTCGTGGAATTCGGGCGAATCCTTCGTCCCTTCAGAGACGACGCGGCGGATCGGCAGCTTGTACTTGGTGGCAAACTCGAAATCGCGCTGGTCGTGCGCGGGAACCCCGAACACCGCGCCGACGCCGTAATCCATCAGCACGAAGTTCGCGATATACACCGGTAGCTGGATCGTCGGATCGAAGGGATGCGCGGCCTTGTAGCGGGTGTCGAAGCCCTTCTTCTCCTGCGTTTCCAGCTCGGCCGCAGTGGTGCCGCCACGGCGACATTCCTCGATGAACGCCTGCGCGGCGGGATCGCCAGCCGCCACCGACTGCGCCAGTGGGTGATCCGCCGCGACCGCGACGAAGCTTGCGCCGAAGATCGTGTCCGGGCGGGTGGTATAGACCTCAACGACGCCCTCGCCCGTGCCGGCCGCATCGGTCAGCGCGAAGCGGAAGGTGAGCCCCTGGCTCTTGCCGATCCAGTTTTCCTGCATCAGCTGGACCTTTTCGGGCCAGTCCTTCAGGTCGGTGAGGCCGGACAGCAGATCCTCGGCAAAGGCCGTGATCTTCAGGAACCACTGGTTGAGCTTGCGCTTTTCGACCAGCGCGCCCGAGCGCCAGCCGCGCCCATCGATCACCTGCTCATTGGCGAGGACGGTCATGTCGACCGGGTCCCAGTTCACCGCACTTTCGCGGCGATAGACTAAGCCCGCCTCAAGGAAGCGGAGGAAGATCGCCTGTTCGTGGCCGTAATATTCGGGGTCGCAGGTGGCGAATTCGCGCGTCCAGTCGAGCGCGAAGCCCAGCCGCTTCAGCTGCGCCTTCATCGTGGCGATATTGTCACGCGTCCAGCCGCCCGGATGCACGCCCTTTTCCATGGCGGCATTTTCCGCCGGCATGCCGAAGGCGTCCCACCCCATCGGATGGAGCACTTCCATGCCGTTCATGCGGCGGAAGCGGGCGAGCACGTCGCCCATCGTGTAATTGCGTACATGGCCCATGTGGATGCGCCCCGACGGATAGGGGAACATCTCAAGAACATAGCTCTTGGGCTTCGGCGAGGAATCGTTGGCGGCAAAAGTGCGACGCTCATCCCACACCCGCTGCCAGCGGGCGTCGACGGAAAGCGCGTTGAAACGCTGGCTCATGATGGCTGGATCAGTTCAGCGAGGACGCACGCCGCAAGTCGCGCGCCCGGGTCAGGATTATGTCTTCCAGTTTCTGCGTGGTAGCCGCGGTGACGGGTGCCGCCACCCACTGTCCACCCTGGTTGACCTCCTTCAGCGCCGCGACGCGCACCGCATCGGCGCGCAGATCCTGGTCGAGGATCGTGACCGTGACCTTCATCCGCTCATTGGGCGTCTGCGGGTTCACATACCAGTCGGTGACGATGACGCCGCCGTTTGAGTCGGTCTGCAGCAGCGGCATGAAGCTGAGCGTGTCGAGCGAGGCGCGCCACAGATAGCTGTTCACGCCGATCGTGGTGACACGGCTGGCAGCAAGATCGGTGGAAACCTTCTGCCGGCCACCGCCACAGCCCACAACGGCAAGGGCAGCGCAAACGACCAGCGCGGAACGCAACGGGCGGAACATGGGCATCGTCCTGATGGAAAACTGGTGACATCGACCTCTACAGAGGCGACCCATTGCCCGCAAGTTCACGGAACCGACGCATCGCCCAGTCCATTCGTCGCGCATAGTGTGGAAAGCGTGCAACACTCGTCCCAAAAGCAACAAGCCAGCATGGCGGCGTGCGAACGAATCGTGTTAGTTGCGTTGCAAGGGTCGGAGGGATTCGTGATCGCTGTTCGTGCGCTAATTGGTGGGTCTGTCGTGGCGCTTGTCGCCTCGGCGCTCGTCGTTGCGCCGGCGATGGGTGCGTCCGAGCTTGATCGCACCACGACCAAGCGTCCGTCGGCGACCCGTTCGGTGGGTGGCTTTACGCCTGCCGCGGCCGATCCGCGCCTTGCCGCCGCCTTTGCGCGCAGCGGCCTTGCCGATGGCCAGTTCCGTTTCACCCCGTCCGAGAATCGTCAGGGCAACCGCCCGGTGACGGTGGCGGTGCGTGCCCGCTCGACGCAGGTTGCCGATGCCGCGCGGACCACCGCGGCCGCGCCGACCGTCGGCCTGGTGCCGGTCGCCTACAACCTTGGCGTATCGGTGGGCTGGAAGCGGTTCGCCGTGACGGGTGACGTGGCGAAGATCGATCTGGCCGGGCAGCCGGGCAGCCGCGAGGCGGCCGATCTGTCGGTCAGCTATTCGATGCCGCGCTTCACCGGCCGGGTGAAGGCAGCGGCGGATCGTCCGCTGCCGGGCACCGCGACGCAGATGGTCGAGGAAGCGCCGAGCTACTCGCTGGATGTGGGCGGCTCCTATTCGCTGACCCGCAACATCGATCTGACCGCCGGCGTGCGCTACAAGTCGGAACGTGAGCGGCTCGCCCGCTTCAACGACGATCGCCGCGACAGCCAGGCCGTCTACCTGGGCACCGCCTTCCGCTTCTGACGATCGCGCGGCGTGGGTTACGTCGCGATGACTCGCTGATCAGTCCAGCCAGGCGTCGATCGCCGCCCAGCCATCGAAATCTGCGCTTTGTCGGAAACGGCGCGCGTCCATGCCGCCAAGCGCGATCCGCCGCATCGGCAAGGCGCGGGCTAGCGCTGCCGCACGCGCCATCCCCAACCCCCGCGCGCCCGGGTGGGAGCGCGTGGCGAAGACCGGCGATACGAAGGCGATTGCAGCGCCAGCGCAGCGCGCGGCGCGTGCTTCGTGCCGATTATGGACCGGCCAGGTGACGAACGCCCCGGACGTGCCGCGATGCACCCCCATCTCGCCCGGCAATGCCACCTCGCCGGCGCGCACCAGTACAAGCCCGCGCGACCGCGCCAGCCGCAGCAGGCGGGCGAACAGCCGCCGCCGCTGCGCCAGCGGGGTGCGATGATGGCGAAAGACGATCCCTGCCCCGCGCGGCAGGCGTTGGACGGCGTGCCACAGCCGCTTCCCCATCCGCTCGTCCGTCATCAACCAGATGCTGGGAATCGGCCGGGTGGTCGGGACAGGCTGGCGGCGCGGCATCCGCCTGCCTATAGCGCGGGCGATGCACGCCGACGACCGTCTCGCCGCGACCACCACCCGCATCGCGCACGCCGCCAAGCTCGCCCGCCGCAAGGCAAGCGATGTGACGCTGATCGCCGTTTCCAAAACACACGGCGCCGAGGCCATCGTGACACTGCTGGAGGCCGGCCAGCGCCATTTCGGTGAGAACAGGGTGCAGGAAGCGGCCGCCAAATGGCCGGCGCTGCGCGAGCAATTTCCCGACGTCACGCTGCACCTGATCGGCCAGCTGCAATCGAACAAGGCGGCCGATGCCGTGGCACTGGCCGACGTGATCCACGCCGTCGACCGATCCTCACTGGTCGGCGCGCTGAGCCGCGCGATGGATGCGCAGGATCGTCGTCTGCCCTGCTTCGTTCAGGTGAATATCGGCGAGGAGCCGCAAAAGGGCGGGTGCGCGATCGACGACCTGCCCGCGCTGCTTGCCGAGGCGCGGCAGGCAGACCTGCCGGTCGCCGGGTTGATGTGCATTCCCCCGGTCGGGGTCGATGCCGCGCCTTATTTCGCGCTCTTGGCAAAGCTGGCGCGTGAGGAAGGACTAACAGGCCTCAGCATGGGGATGTCGGATGATTTCGAGACGGCGGTGATGATCGGCGCGACCCATGTGCGCATCGGGGCGGCACTGTTCGGCGCCCGCACCCAGCCGGAGGCGGCCGCATGATCGATTTTGACGCGCTGCTGTTCGATTTCGATGGCGTGCTGATCGAGAGCGAGTTTCTCGGCAACAAGCATATCGCCGATTTCCTGACGGCGAACGGCCACCCGATCACGCCGGAGGAATCGATGGCCCGCTTCATGGGGCTGGCCGGCCAGGACTTCCTCAACCGGGTGGAGGATTTCATCGGCGGCCCGCTGCCCGCCAATTGGAACGAGGCGCGCCTGGCCGAGAATGAGCGCGTCCTGCTGGAAGGCGTCGAAGAGGTCGTCGGGGCGGTTGCCTTTGTTCGATCGCTGCCGGCCGACCTGCCCAAGGCGGTTGTCTCGTCCAGCTCGACACGGTGGATCAGCACGCACCTGCGCCACCTGGGGCTGGAGGATGTGTTCGGCGATCATCTATATTCCGGCGGAGAGCATGTCGCCCGCGGCAAGCCGGCGCCCGACCTGTATTTGCATGGCGCGGCGCAGCTGGGCGTGCCGATCGAACGCTGCGTGATTCTGGAGGATTCGCCCGTTGGCGCGACCGGCGCGGTCGCCAGCGGTGCACATGTGATTGGCCTGTGCGCCGGCAGCCATTGCGCGCTTGGGCATGACGAGCGGCTGCGCAAGATTGGCGTCCACACGATCGCGCACGATTTCGAGGGCGTCCGCCGCGTGCTCGGCCTGCCGGCGAGCGCGTAAGCCCGCCAGCACCGCGGCGCGCCTACGCCGTATCGGTCAGAGCTGGTGGCCAGTCCGGTCGCGCTTGGTGGCGAGGTAATGTTCGTTGTGCGGGTTGGTCGGCAGGAAATGCGGCACCCGCTCGACCACCTTGATGCCATGCGCCTCCAGCCCCTGCACCTTGCCGGGGTTGTTGGTCAGCAGCCGGATGTCGCGCTGGCCGAGCAGGTCGAGCATCCGCGCCGCGACACCGAAATCGCGCGCGTCAATCGCGAAGCCGAGGCGGGTGTTGGCGTCGACCGTGTCGAAGCCCTGATCCTGCAGCGCATAGGCGCGCAGCTTGTTGACGAGGCCGATCCCCCGCCCCTCTTGCCGCAGGTAGAGGAGGATGCCCCAGCCGGCCTGGGCGATCGCCTTCAACGCGGCGTCGAGCTGTGGCCCGCAATCGCATTTCAGGCTGCCCAGCGCGTCGCCCGTCAGGCATTCGCTGTGCAGCCGCACCAGCGGCGGCTGACCGTTGGGCGCGCCGATCAGCAGCGCGACGTGTTCGCCCGGCCCCTCCGGTGTGCGGAAGGCGACGATCTCGGCATCTTCGGCATGGGCGACCGGCAGGCGGGCGCGCGCGGCGATGCTGAGGCGTATCGCGTCCTCGTGCGCCTCGATATCTGCTGCGGTCAGCGTGACCTCGGCCGGGCCATCCGGGCGGACGAAGAAGGCCGGCAGCATCCCCGCGACCCGCGCGAGCCGCAGCGCCGCGCGTGCGTCGTCGGGGGAGACCACCTCGATTGCACGGAACGGCCCTTTCAGCGGCGTCGCGAGATCAAGCTGCGGATCGGCCAGCGCAGTGCCGCCGGCAAAATCAATCCATGGCGCACGATCGACCAGCACCGGCGCGTCGGGCACGGCAGCCTCGCGCTGATTGGCGAGCTTCAGCGTCTCCGCACGGCCAGCGGAGAGCAGCACGGGCGCCTCAGCCGTGGGATCGAAGGCCTCCAGCCGCAGCGGATCGGCAGTTTCGATCGGCAGAAGCGCAAGCGCACCGATACGGATCGGCCACCCGCGTCGGAGGGCGTCAATCGCCCGCGCCGCCGCCTTGGGATCGGGCTGGCGCGCGCCGGTCAAAAGTCGAACTCCGTCATGATCGGTACGTGATCGGAAGGCTTGAGCCAGCTGCGGCACGCCTCGAACACCTGGTGCGATCGTGCCGCCTGAGCCACATCGCTGGTCGCCCACATGTGATCGAGGCGCCGGCCGCGATCATTCTTGGTCCAGTCGGGCGAGCGATAGCTCCACCAGGTATGGAGCCGCGCCGGGGCGGGGTAGAAGTGCCGGCCAAGATCGACCCAGCTGTTGGATTGCTGCAGCCTGTCGAGCGCCTCGACCTCCACCGGCGTATGGCTGACCACCTTGAGCAATGCCTTGTGGCTCCACACGTCGGACGGCAGCGGCGCGATGTTGAAATCGCCGGTCAGGATAGTCGGGCAGTTGAGCGAGGCGGACCATTCGGTCATGCGCTGCACGAAATCGAGCTTCTGGCCGAACTTCGGGTTCACCTCCCGGTCGGGTACGTCGCCGCCGGCCGGCACATAGACATTTTCCAGCCGGACCCCGTTGGGCAGGCGAACGCCGATATGGCGCGCCTCGCGATTGGCCTGCCAATCGAAACGATCGTCCTCGGCCAGCGGCACGCGGCTGATGATCGCGACGCCGTGATGCATCCGCTGCCCGTGAATCAGGACATGATCATAGCCCAGCGCGCGGAAGCTGGCGGTGGGGAAATCCGCATCGATGACCTTGGTTTCCTGAAGGCACAGGATGTCTGGCGCCGCCTCCCGAAGGAATTGCTCGACGATGTCGAGGCGGAAGCGAACCGAATTGATGTTCCAGCTGACGATCTTCACGCCAGTGGCTGTAGCGGGAGGCTGCGCCGCTCACAACCGATCGGCCGATGCCCCGTGGCGCGCTGCGAGAGTAGAACGCGCGGAAAAGGAAAGGCCCTCGCTCCGGGGGCATGGAGCGAGGGCCGACCTGGCGTTCGTCACGCAGGGGGAGTGTGGAACATTGTCCGGGCAACAGGGGGAAAATCCCGGATCGCCCCACATCCGCACCTCATGTTCTAGAATCACATACCTGTCGCCTAGATGAACGGAACCTATCTAAATCAATCAGCTGCGCGGGCTGGTCCTCCGTGGATCGTTCCAGCGGAACGTTCCATCGCTCACCGGCACGTTGAAGCGCTGATTATCGAGCCGGATGGTCGTGCGATTACCCTGGCTGTCGAGCGTCACCCAGCCCTGCAGCATGAGCCCACCCGGGGCTGACGCGTCGCGCGCGAAGACCATGGTGATACGACCATATTCAGGGTGTTTGGGGTCATAGCCCTCCACCGACAGCACGCGGGGGTCCGCGCCCGGGATCACCTTGGCATAACGGCTGATATCGCGATCCGGGTTGATCAGCACGCCGAGCGGCGAATTGGTGATCGGCCAGCGCTGCACCTGACGCACCGAATAGTCGATGAAGGTCAGCGCCTTGCCATCGCCGACGACCAGGATCGGTACGCTCTTTTCATATTGGAAGCGGATCTTGCCCGGCTTCTTGAGCGACAGCGTGCCGGTGACCGTCTTGCCGGCGCGGTCCGTCTGCGTGAAATTCGCCGTCATCGTGTTGACCGCGCGCAGATGGTTCTGGACCTGCGCCAGATCACCCGATTGCGCGGCTGCGGGCGCAGCGATGACGACCGCAACAGCAAATGGCACCACAAATTTCACCATGACTCTCCCGTTGGTCACTGCGCGGCGTATCGGCCGGAGGGGTTGAACGCGTGGTGAACCCCCTCCGGTTCCCGTCAGCCGAAGCGATCGCGGCTCAGAACAGGGTGATGATGCCGACCGTCTCGCCCGTGCCGACCCAGCCTTCGTAGATCATCTTGAACGCAACGAAGACGATCACGGCGAGGCCGATATAGGCGATCCAGCGATAGCGGCCGATGATGCGGGCGATGAAATTCGCGGCCAACCCCATCAGCGCGACCGACAGGATCAGGCCAACGACGAGGATGCCGGGATGCTCGCGCGCGGCACCCGCGACGGCGAGAACGTTGTCGAGGCTCATCGACACGTCGGCAATGGCAACCGCCCAGGCGGCCGACGCGAACGACCGCGCGGGCGCGAGGCCCGACCGCTCGTCGCCCTCGATCTCTTCCGAGCCTGCGTTGATGTGCGAATCGGCCCGTAATTCACGCCAGAATTTCCAGCTGACCCACAAGAGCAGCAGGCCGCCGGCAAAGATCAGGCCGACGATCCCCATCAGCCATGTCACCACCAGCGCAAAGGCGATGCGCAGCACGAGGGCGGCGATAATGCCGATCAGGATGACCTTCTTGCGCTGTTCGGCGGGCAGGCCCGCGGCGAGCGCCCCGACGACGACCGCATTGTCGCCGGCCAGCACCAGATCGATCATCAGCACCTGACCGAAGGCGGCCAGCGCCGCAGGCTCGGACAGGTTCGAGAAATCGGCAAGGATATGCTGCCAGATGTCACCCAGCGAGCCGGGCCCCTGTATGGCAGCAGCCGCTTGAGCAAGAAGAGTGAGGATCAACGCAATGGCTCCGGCATGGCTGGTGGTGGAACGGTCCTGAACCGCCCCGGTTGCGCCACGTCGTTATCCCAGCGCAACAGCGTCCGCCAGCGTCGGCTGATATCCGCCGATCAGGAGGCACTCCGCACGTCGCGGACGAACAAAGCCGCGCTTGGCGTCAGTCACGCCCGGTCAGCGCGCGCTCCGGATCGAGCAGGGTGAGGCGAGCGCCCTCTCCTGCGACGGTCGCGTCGTGCCAGCGCCACAACACAAGGTTACGGCCACCGCGATGCTGCGCCGAGGGAACCAGCGCGCCTTGCGCCCCTTCGGCGATCAGCTTGCTCGCGAGCGCCCAGCTTGGCGGCGTCTTGCGGTCGATCATGTGGATCTGCCGCCACAAGGCAAGGGTGATGGCCGGATCTGCGTCCCCGAGATCAGCGATCGAATCCGCCGCGACGTCAAAGGCGATGAGCGTTCCGGGGCGCACCAGATCCTGGTGCATCTCCTGAATCGCGGTGTTGTAATCCGCCGACAGGTACAGCGCCGGCGTGCCGACCGGATTCCAGCGGCCACCGGTCAGGTGCGATCCACTGTCATAGGGGCGCCGCTGCCACCGGACCCCCAGCATGCGCCAGAAGCGTCCGGTGAGCGGGAGAAGCGGCTGGTGCGGCACGGGAGCGTCCGATCGCCCGGGCGAGATCAGGCGTAGCTACCCTGATCCATGCTTTCGAGCGTCCACATGACCGCATCGGCACGGCCGGCCTCCACCAGTTCCTCCGCCGTCTTGCCGAAGCCGGCGATCGGCTGATGCTTGAACCAGATGATCGCCCGCCCCTCGTCGCCCGCCAGTTCCGCGGCGCGCGCGATGATGCGGGCAATCTCGCCCAGCTTCGTCTGCACGGCGGGGCTGTCGGGACGGGCCGCCATGGTGTTGCGGTTCAGATGTGCCAGCTTCGCCAGACGCGACATCGGCAGGCGCAGCCGCTCCGCCATGCGGCGGGGGGCAATCAGGTCCTGGTCGCGGATGTCGTCGAGGAAAGCGGCAAGCATGAGTGCACTCCTTGCCTCATATATGCATCACTATGTGCCTCGGTTCAATTAACCCGGAGATTTCGGGCGGGCGCCGGTCAGGCGTCCACCGCGCCGATGCGCCAGCCATCCCATGTCTGCAGCAGCGCCTGACCATCATCATAAGCGGCGCCCGCCGCCTCACGCGCGGCGCGGCTCGTGCGACTATGCTCGATCATCGACAGCCAGCGTGCGCGCACCGTCGGCACGCGGTCAGGAAGCAGATAGCGGTGCCACAGCCGGGCCACGCGCCGTTCCCGCCACAGCCGCTCCAGCACCGGGCCCACGAGTTCCACGCGCAGCATCGGCGCACGACGACGCAGTTCACTGACGAGATACGGCGGATAGACCTCCGACCGCTCGGCCAGGATGCCAAGGATGGCGAGTTCGACGAGCTGGTCGTCCATCGCGGCGTCTCCGCCGAATGACGTGACGGATCCGGTCATCGGGTCAGCGCGATCAGCTGCGCGAGGCCGTTGACCCCGGTCTTGGCCATCACGGCAGCGCGATGATCCTCGATCGTCTTGGGCGACAGGCCGAGCTGGTCGGCGATCACCTTGTTGGGGTGGCCCAGCACCAGCAGGTCGAACACCTGACGCTCACGCGCGGTCAGCTGTGCGGTCCGCGCGTGCGTCTCGCGGCGCTGGCGGCTCCACGCCACCCCCTCGGCCACGGCCGCGACCAGGCGATCCTCGTCGATCGGCTTTTCCAGATAATCGAGCCCGCCATAGCGGCGCACGGAATCAACGGCGTTGGCGGTGGTTGGCCAGGCGGTCATGAAGACGATCGACGTCGCCGGATCAATCGCGCGCACGCGATCGGCAAAGGCAAAGCCGTCGAGATCACCCATCATCACGTCGGTCACGATGCATTGGGCAGGTGCCGCGGCGTAGAGACCCAGCAGCGCGGCAGGATCGACGAACGCCTGCGCAGCAAAGCCGTGCCGACCGAGCAGGCGCGCCACGCTGGCGCCGAGATCGGCGTCATCATCGACGACATAGACCGGCGCTTCCTTCATTCCGGATCTCCGATCAGCGGCAAGGTGATGGTCGCGCGCACCATCGCATCGCTGCCCGTCTCGCGGGTCAGCGTGCCGCCATGTGCCTCGAGGATCGCACGGGCGACCAGCGTGCCGACCCCCATGCCGGGCTGCGGCGGCAGGTCAGCGCGATGCCGGTTGGCGACGGTGATGATGGCCACCGCGCCCTCCTTGCGCGCGGACAGCACCACCTCCCCGCCCCGGCCGCAGGCCTGGGCGGCGTTGCGGACCAAATTGACCAGCGCCTGGGCAAGCTCGACCTCCTGCCCCTCGATCAGGATGTCCGCGTCCAGCGGCTCAATGGTGATCCTCGCGCCCAGCGCGGTAACCTCCGGGCCGGCGAGCGGCAGGACGCTCTCGAAGAGCGCGGTGAGCGGCAGCGGGGTTGGTTGATCGACGGCACGGCCGCCGTAGCGGCGCAGGCGGCGCACCAGATCAGACAATTGCGTCGCCTTGGCATGAATCAGCGCCGCGGTTTTCTCGACCTCCGGGGACGCGCCCTGTGCGGATTCATGCAGATGCCGCGCCTCGATCGACAGCGTCGACAGCGGCTGCGAGATTTCGTGGATCACCGCGACCGACATGGCGCGCAGCGTCTTCAGGCGCTCGGCCTGGAAGAGCAGCCGATCACGCCGCGCGAGATCCTCGCGCGCCTGGATCTGCGCGTCGGCGAAGCTGCCAGCGAGATATCCCGCGACCGCGATCGTCGCTAGGCCGAGGTGGAGTTGCAATCGATCGCCGGTGTCCATCGCGCCGGCTGAGAGCGGCAGGACGATCGCCGCCACGCACAGCAGCGCCGCCCAGGCCGCCACACGCCCGAACCGCAGGCCGACCCAGGCAATCGCCACCAGCGCCGGCGCCGGCTGCAGACCAAGGCCGATCCACGCGAGCCCGCCGGCCACGCCCAGCCCTGCCAGCAACACGCCGAACGCCTCGACCAGGAGAGCCGGCGACGGTCGTCGCACCGGCCGCGCGCTCGGCGCGAGCACGGCGTCGGCCACCCAGAGCAAGGGAGGCGCGACCAGCAGGACCCCAAGAAGATCACCGATGGTGAAGGCACTGAGCGACAGCACGACGCTGCGCAGGTCCGCCACCCCGGTCAGCTCAGGCCGCAACAGCGCCTGCGGCAAGGCAGCAAGCGCGGCCGCGAACGGTGCAGCCACGCTCGCCAGCGCAAACGGCATTGGCGGCGCAAAAAAGGCGTCATCCGCCTTTGCCCCGCGGGTCAGCCACTGGACGGCATAGATCGCCAGGCCATAGGCCAGCGCCGGGCGAACGACGCTCAGCACCACCAAGACCCAGTCCTCACTGCGAAGAACGACCGCGCCCGTCGCGAGATTGGCTGCAAGCTCGACCGCCGCGACCGGCAGGGTGAAACGCACCCCTGCCCGCCAGAGCAAGGCGAAGCGTAGGCCGGCGGCAGGGAACCATAGCGAATAATAGCCATCGCCACCCCAGCGAACCGCGATGGCATGGGCCAGGAGGAACCCGGCCGCGTAGAGGGCAAGAAGCAGCGCATCGGTGCGCAGGCGCGACGCGGTGGGATGCCGGCCTGCCAGCACCGGGGCGCGCCTGTCACCCGGCGCGAAGGAGAGCAAGCGGCTTGCCATTGCCCTTGCCTTGCGCCGGCAGCGAGCGGTTCGCCACCCGGAAAATTCCCGGAGATGAGCGTCTTACCGGGTTTTTCCCGGATGGTGTCCGACGCGCATCAGCGCTGAATGGCGCGGCATGCTCGCTTCATGTGGTGGAGGCGCGTCGCCAACAGGGGGACGGCGCGTATCCGCGGGCGCGGTGCCGAGGGGGAGCGGCACCGCGCCACACCGACATGTTCGGTCGGAGGCTGGCGCACGGCACCTGTAATCTCGCAACCAGGACGGGCGGCCGACAGGCGCCTGCCGCCCCGCCCTGACGGAACCCTTACTGGTTCATACTCGCGAAGAAGTCTTCGTTGGTCTTCGAATCCTTCATTTTGCCCAGCAGGAACTCCATCGCATCGACGGTGCCCATCTGCATCAGGATACGGCGCAGCACCCACATCTTGCTGAGCTTGTCCTTCTCGACCAGCAGCTCTTCCTTGCGCGTGCCGCTCTTCGATACGTCGATCGCCGGGAAGATGCGCTTGTCCGAAACCTTGCGGTCGAGCACGATTTCGGCGTTGCCGGTGCCCTTGAACTCTTCGAAGATCACCTCGTCCATGCGGCTGCCGGTGTCGATCAGCGAGGTCGAGATGATGGTGAGGCTGCCGCCTTCCTCGATGTTGCGTGCGGCGCCGAAGAAGCGCTTTGGACGCTGCAGGGCATTCGCGTCGACACCGCCGGTCAGCACCTTGCCCGACGACGGCACAACCGTGTTGTAGGCGCGGCCGAGGCGGGTGATGTTGTCGAGCAGGATCACCACGTCCTTCTTGTGCTCGACCAAGCGCTTGGCCTTTTCGATCACCATTTCGGCCACCGCGACGTGGCGCGTCGCCGGCTCGTCGAAGGTCGAGGACACGACCTCCCCGTTCACCGTGCGCTGCATGTCGGTGACTTCTTCCGGGCGCTCGTCGATCAGCAGCACGATCAGGAACACTTCGGGATGGTTGAGCGAAATCGCGCGGGCGATGTTCTGCATCATCACCGTCTTGCCGACGCGCGGCGGGGCGACGATGAGGCAGCGCTGACCCTTGCCGATCGGCGAGACAAGATCGAGCACGCGGCCGGTCTTGTCCTTCAGCGTCGGATCCTCGATCTCCATCTTCAGCCGCTCTTCGGGATAGAGCGGAGTGAGATTGTCGAAGTTCACGCGGTGACGCACCGCGTCGGGATCATCGAAATTGACGCGAACCAGCTTGGTCAGCGCGAAATAGCGTTCGCCGTCCTTGGGCCCGCGGATCTCGCCCTCGACCGTGTCGCCGGTGCGCAGGCCATGCTTGCGGACCTGGTTAGGCGAGACGTAGATGTCGTCGGGACCGGCGAGATAGTTCGCCTCTGGCGAGCGCAGGAAGCCGAAGCCGTCGGGGAGCACCTCGATCGTGCCCTCGCCCATGATCTGCTCGCCTTCCTCGGCCTGGACCTTGAGGATCGCGAACATCAGGTCCTGCTTGCGCAGGGTGGAGGCGCCCTCGACGCCAAGCTCCTCGGCCAGCTGGACCAGCTCTGCCGGGGCTTTCTTCTTGAGATCTTTGAGATGCATGTTTGAGTCCGATGTGAATCGGTTGGGGAGAAAGCCCGGTCGGCGGAAAAGACGTTCGCGCGGCAACGAGACTGCAAGGAGGCAGCGGGCCGAAAGGCCACACCGTAAGCCGCGACGTAGGAGCGCGTCAGGGCATAGTCAAGCGCGTCCTGCGGCCTCCATCACACCGCGCCCGGCCTGTATCCGGGCGACAAACGGCCTGATTTCGGCCGCTGCCGGCCAAATGTCACGCCAACGGGATCAGAACGGCTTCACCACCGCCAGAATCACGATGATGATGACGGCGAGCGCAGGCACCTCGTTCATCATCCGCAGCCGGCGGCCGGGCCAGGGCGCCTTGCCCACGGCAAGCTTCTTGGCATAGCCGACCATGACCGCCTGATAGCCGGTCAGCAGATAGACGACGAACAGCTTGGCATGGAGCCAGGCGAGGCCCTGGATCGTCACCAGCAGGCCGATGTTGATCGCCAGCGCGAGGCCGATGACCCAGACGGCGATCATTGCAGGCGTCAGGATGATGCGGCGCAGGCGGCCTTCGCGCAGCTTCCAGCGGTCCTCCTCAACGGGGTCGCCGAGGCCATCCTGATGATGGACCAGATAGCGCGGCAGGATGAACAGCCCCGCCATCCAGAAGATGACGAAGATGACGTGCGCGGCCTTCACCCAAAGGTAGTATTCGCCGAGAAATCCTACACCCATCAGCCGTGCGCTCCCGACCCGCCTGCCTCTGATCCGCGTACCCTGGCGATCACCTGCTCGACATGCGCGATCGGCGTGTGCTGATCGATGCCGTGGCCGAGGTTGAAAATATGCGGACGGTGGGGAAAGGCCGCAAGGATGCGGTCGACCGCTGAATCGAGCGCCGCGCCCCCGGCGATGAGCGCGAGCGGATCGAGATTGCCCTGCACCGGCAGCATCTCGGGCAGGTTGGCGTCGGCCCAGGCCGGATCGACGGTTTCATCGAGCCCCAACGCATCGACGCCGGTTTCGCGGGCATAGGCCGGCAATTTGCCCCCTGCCCCCTTCGGAAAGCCGATGATCGGGGTGTCGGGGTGGCGTGCCTTCAGCGCCGAGACGATCGCGGCATTGGGCGCGATGACCCAGCGTTCGAACTGCGCCGGCGAGAGCGTGCCGGCCCAGCTGTCGAACAGCTGCACCGCCTCCACCCCCGCGTCGATCTGCGCCGCGAGATAATCGACCGTGCTGGCGATGATCGCATCGATGATCGCGCCGAACGCGGCGGGATCGCGGTAGGCCATGCTGCGCGTTTCGGCCTGGTCGCGGCTGCCCTGCCCGGCGACCATGTAGGTCGCGACCGTCCAGGGCGAGCCGGCAAAGCCGAGGAAGGTGGTTTCGGCGGGCAGCGCGGCGGCGACGCGGCGCACGGTGGCGTACACCGGGGCAAGCCGTTCGGGCACCGGTTGCAGCGAAGCGAGCGCATGATCCACCAGCCGCGGCGTGAGGCGCGGGCCCTCCCCCGGCCCGAAGGTCAGGTCCTGGCCGAGCGCCCAGGGCACCATCAGGATGTCGGAGAAGAGGATCGCGCCGTCGAAGCCGAAGCGGCGGATCGGTTGCAGAGTCACCTCGGCGGCTGCCTCCGGATCGGTGGCGAGCGCGAGGAATCCGCCCTTTTCGGCCCGGAGCGCGCGATATTCGGGCAAATAGCGGCCCGCCTGGCGCATGAGCCACATCGGTGGCCGCGCGCGGCGCTGCCCTTTCAGGACATCCAACAGCGGTTTGGAATCGGTTTGGGCGTCCATGCTTCTACTCAAAAGTAAGATTCACAGGGTTGTGAGATGATGTTGGCGCGTTGGTGCCGGGGCTTATGCGTTCGTCCCCTGATTGCCAACAGGTTGACCCACGCAGAGTCGCGGACTCCCGGGGATTCGATTCAGCTGTCCCCATTATCCACAGCCTGTGGGTGAAACCATCCGGCGTGGACGGGATTGTGGATAGATGATCGGTTTTCCACGATCCGGTGTCCCGCTTGGCCGGACGCGCCGGTTACGCTACCGCTTATCCCCATGTTATCCACAGATTCATGCCGATGACGGTTAAGCTGCATCTGCACCTTTTGTCGGATTCCACCGGCGAGACGCTGGAGAACATCGCCAAGGCGGCGCTCTCGCAATATGACGACGTGGAAACCGTCCGCCATTTCTGGCCGATGGTGCGCACCGAGGCGCATCTCGACCGCATCCTGCAGGAAATCGCGCAGAACCCGGGGCTGGTGATCTACACGCTGGTCAATCCGGCGACGCGCCGCGCGCTGGAGCAGCGCTGCCAGTCGCTGGGCCTGCCGCTGGTCGCGCCGCTCGATCCGGTCAACGACGCATTGTCCGCGCTGCTCGGGCAGCAGGCCAAGAACAAGCCGGGGCGCCAGCACGTGCTGGACGCGGCCTATTTTGCGCGCGTCGATGCGATCCAGTTCACCATTGCGCATGACGATGGCGTCCTGTGGGAGGAATGGGAGGACGCCGACATCGTGCTGGCCGGCGTCTCGCGATCGTCCAAGACGCCGACGTCGATCTATCTCGCCAATCGCGGGTTCAAGGTCGCCAATATCCCGATCGTGGTGGAAAGCCCGCCGCCCGCGAGCCTGTTCACGCTGAAGAACCCGCTGATCGTCGGGCTGACCACCAGCCCCGACCGGCTGATCCAGGTGCGGCGCAACCGCTTGCTGTCGCTGAACCAGGCGCCCGAGACATCCTATGTCGATCAGGAAGCGGTGATCCACGAGCTGAGCTATGCCCGGCGCATGTTCGCCGACCATAGCTGGCCGGTGATCGACGTCACCCGCCGCTCGATCGAGGAAACGGCCGCCGCCGTCATTTCCTTGTTCAACGAGCGCGCGGGCGGCACCGGCATGATGGAACGCTGAAGGAATAAAGACGCCGTGACGCCTGCTGCCCCCGGTTCGAGCGCGCTGACGCTTGTGCTTGCCTCCCAATCCGCCTCGCGCATGGCGATGCTGACCGCCGCCGGCGTGCCGTTCCACGCCGAGCCGGCGATGGTGGACGAGGATGCCGCCAAGGCGGCGCTGGGCGCGATCGCCCCGCGCGACCTGGCCGATGCGCTGGCCGAGATGAAGGCGCTGAAAGTGTCGCAGCGCCATCCGCAGGCACTGGTGCTGGGGTCGGATAGCCTGGCGGTGCTGGAGGATGGCACGATCCTGTCCAAGCCGGAAAGCCGCGAGGACGCTGCGCGCCACCTGGCGATGATGTCGGGCAAGCGCCACGATCTCGTCAGCGCGGCGGTGATTGCCGAGGGCGGCCGGCCGGTGTGGCGCCATGTCGATCGTGCGCGGATGATGGTGCGGCCGCTGTCCGAGGCCTTTATCGACACCTATCTCGACGCCGAATGGCCGGCGATTTCGGGCTGCGTCGGCTGCTACCGGATCGAGGGGCCGGGCGCGCAATTGTTCAGCCGGATCGAGGGCAGCCAGTTCACCGTGCTGGGCATGCCCCTGTTGCCGGTCCTCTCTTACTTGCGTGAACGGAGCGTGTTGCCGGCATGACCAGGCCCTATGCCGAAGTGATCGGGGATCCGATCGCCCATTCCAAGTCGCCGATCATCCATGGCTTCTGGCTCGAGAAACGGGGGATCGACGCCGAGTATCGCGCGACGCGCGTCACCAGCGATGACCTGCCGCGCTTCATTGCCGAGCGGCGCGCCGATCCGGCGTGGCGCGGGTGCAACGTGACCATCCCGCACAAGGTGGAGATGCTCGATCTGGTCGACGACCCGGGCGGGGTGCGCGACAGTATCGGGGCGATGAACACGGTGGTGCGGCAGGGGGCGGACACGCTGTTCGGGACCAACACCGATGCCGCCGGCTTCTATGCGCCGATCGCCGACGTCGACCTGACCGGCGCGCCGGTGGCGATCGTCGGCGCGGGCGGCGCGGCGCGCGCGGTGCTGTTCGCGCTGTCGCGGATGAACGTCGGACCGGTGACGATCCTTAACCGTTCGCCACTGAAGGCAGCGGCGTTGCTGAGCCGGTTCGGGTTGAAGGGCGAGGTGCTGCCGCTGACCGGGCGGCTGCCGGCGGCGAAGCTGCTGGTCAACACCAGCGCGCTGGGGATGGAGGGGCAGCCGCCGCTCGACCTCGACCTGCTGCCGCTCCCCGCCGACGCGCTGGTCTATGACATCGTCTATGCGCCGCTGCACACGCCATTGCTCGACGCGGCCGAGGCGCGCGGGCTGGAGACGATCGACGGGCTGGAAATGCTGGTCGGGCAGGCGGCGGCGGCGTTCGAATTGTTCTTCGACCAGCCGGCGCCGCGCGAGCATGACGCCGAATTGCGCGCGCGGCTGATCGGCGGCGACGCCTGACGGCACGATGAAGCGCCGCCGCACGGGCGGGCGATGAGGGGAGAAAAGGGAATGCTGAAAGTGGGGCTCACCGGATCGATCGGCATGGGCAAGTCCACCGTCGCGGCAATGTTTGCCGACGAAGGCATCCCCGTGTTCGATGCCGATGCCGAGGTGCACAAGCTGCAGGGGCCGGCCGGCCGCGTTGTCGCGGCGATCGAGGCGCGCTTTCCCGGCACGACCGGCGCGCAGGGGGTCAATCGCACCGCGCTGGCCGAGGCGGTGCTTGGCGATGATGCGGCGATGAAGGCGCTGGAGGCGATCGTCCACCCGGCGGTGGGAGAGGAGCGGGCAGCGTTCCTGACGGCCAATGCCGAGGCGCCGGTGGTCATCTTCGACGTGCCGCTGTTGTTCGAGACCGGCGGGCAGCGCGCGATGGACAAGGTGGTGGTCGTTTCCGCCGCCCCCGAGGTGCAGCGCGCCCGAACCTTGCAGCGGCCGGGCATGTCGGAAGCGAAGCTCGACGCGATCCTGGCGCGGCAGGTGCCCGACGCCGACAAGCGCGCGCAGGCCGATTTCGTCATCCCGACTGACGTCCCCATCGAGGAAACACGTAGCCATGTTCGCCGGGTGATCGCTTGCCTGAACGAGGTGGAAGTCCGATAATCAGCGCATGCGCGAAATCGTCTTCGACACCGAAACCACCGGCTTCACCTTTGGCGAGGACCGGATGGTCGAGATCGGCTGTGTCGAGCTGATCAACCGCTGCGAAACGGGGCGCACCTTTCACGCCTATTTCCATCCCGAGCGCACGATGCCGCCGGGCGCGTTCGCGATCCACGGCCTGTCCGACGCGTTTCTCGCCGACAAGCCGCTGTTCCCCGCGGTGGCGGAGGAGCTGATCGCCTTTGTCGGCGATGCGCCGCTGATCGCGCACAATGCCTCGTTCGACTTCGGCTTTCTCAATGGCGAACTGGGGCGGTGCGGGCGCGACCTGATTTGCACCAGCCGGATGGTCGACACGCTGGCGATCGCCAAGCAGCGCCATCCCGGCGCGAAGCTGACGCTGGACGCCTTGTGCTCGCGCTATGGCATCGACCGGTCGCACCGCGTGCTGCACGGCGCATTGCTCGACGCGCAACTGCTGGCGCAGGTCTATGTCGAGCTGATGGGCGGGCGGCAGATCGGCCTGTCGCTGGTCAGCGATCTGGTGGTGGAGGAGGTGGCCGTCGCCGACGCTCCGCCGCGCCCGGTGCGCGCCCCGCGGCATTTCGCACCCAGCGATGCGGAACTTACCGCCCATTCAGCGTTCATGACAAAGATCAAGAATCCGATCTGGGGGGCCGCGGCGTCCGGTTGACGCCCAACGCACCGGCGCAAGCACGCCGGGCCAGCAATGGAGAATGAGTCGATGGAAATCCGGGTATCTGGTCACCAGGTGGAAACGGGTGATGCGCTGAAGGATCATGTCGACACTCGGCTGCAAGGCATGGCCGAGAAATATTTCAGTCGCGCGATTTCGGCGCAGGTGACATTTGGCCAGGGACCCAATGGCGGGTTCAGTTGCGACATCGTCGCGCATGTCATGCAGGGACTGGTGCTGAAGGGCCGGCATGACGCGCCGGACGCGCACCTCGCCTTTGACGGTGCGGCGGAGAAGATCGAGAAGCAGCTGCGCCGCTACATGCGCCGGCTGAAGGACCGCAACGCCGGGCAGGCGCAGGCGCTGGCGGAGAATGGCGCCTACGACAATCTGGACAATGCCGGGTACACGCTGTTCGCCGAGCGGATCGGCGAGGACGAGGAACAGGACGCCCCGCTGATCATCGCCGAAACGCGCGTGGACGTGCCCGATGCGACCGTGTCCGACGCGGTGATGATGCTCGACCTGCGCAACACCAATGCGCTTTTGTTCAAGAACAGCGGGACGGGCTCGTACAACATGGTCTATCGGCGCGGCGACGGCACGATCGGCTGGGTCGAGCCGCAACGAGCGGGGTAACGCCGACTACGATGGCGAGCGATTTGAGTGACCTCCTCCACCCCGACCTGGTCGTGGTCGGGGTGATGGCGAACAACAAGAAGATCCTGTTCCAGCAGCTGGGCGCGCTTGCCGGCCCGCCGCTGGGGCTGGATCCCAGCATGGTAACCAATGCGCTCGCCGAGCGTGAGAAGCTGGGCTCGACCGGCTTTGGCGGCGGCGTGGCGATCCCGCATGCGCGGCTGCCGGGGCTGTCGCGCATCGTGGTGATCGTCGCGCGGCTGGCGCAACCGATCGAGTTCAACGCGATCGACGACATGCCGGTCGACATCGTCGTCGGGATGCTGTCCCCCGCCAGCGCGGGAGCGGATCATCTGAAGGCGCTGGCGCGAGTTTCGGGCCGGTTCCGCGACCATGGCTTCGTCGCCAAGCTGCGCGGCGCGGGATCGCGCGATGCGATCTACGCCCTGCTGACGGCGGACGAGCCGGGGATGGGCCGGGATGCAGCCTGAAGGCGCCGAGGCGCATCATCGCGCGCTGGAATCGCTTTATGCGGCGGCGCCGATCAACCGCCTGTTCGCGTCCACCCTGTCGATTCCCGAGCCCGGCGTGGCGCGGATCAGTTTCGAGGTGACGCGCGATCATTACCATGCCGCCGGCGCGGCGCATGGCACGACCTATTTCAAGATGCTGGACGATGCGGCTTTCTACGCCTGCAACAGCCTGATCACCGATCGTTTCCTGCTGACCACGCAGTTCAACCTGCTGCTGACCCGCCCGCTGTCGGCGGGGCCGGTGGTCGCCGAAGGACGCTGGGTCAACGGCCAGCGGCGCGTGTTCGTCGGCGATGCGCGGCTGATCACGGCGGATGGCGAGGAGGTCGCGCGCGGCACCGGCACCTTCATGCGCAGCCGAATCGCGCTGGCCAGCCTGCCCGGTTATCGCAGCGCCTGACCCTATGACACGCCGCCTGCCCACCCATCTGCTGGTCGCGGCGCTGATCCGCCGCGTCAACGATGCGGGGGGAATCGCCGTCGTGCGGGCGCGCGGGGATGCCGATGCCGGCGCGATCCTGATCATCCTGGAGCGCGAAAACACCGTCGTCGAACGCGCGATCGGGCCCGATGGCGGGGACATTCTGGTCGAGAGCGGGCCCGGTGCGACGCGGGACGAGTCGATCGAGGATTATTGGAAACGGCGGCGCCAGCGCGATCCCGATCTATGGGTAGTGGCTCTGGACGTCGCGGACTCACAACGGTTCGCCGCTGAAACGATCCTGGCTTGATTGACTCGCCGCGCGGCCGGGGCAAATCCCGCCAGCATAGTTTCAAAGCGTTGTGCCGCGGTGGGTGCGATCCACATCGGTGACGCAGTCGGGGGGGTCCCGGTCGATCGCTGTTTCCACGGAAACCCGGTCGTGTCCGCGTAACCACCGCACTTGAATGTAGAAGATGTCGTTTCTTTCGCGGGCCGCGCTTGCCGCAGCCATGACGATCACCTTTTTCGGCCTGACTGCGCAGAGCACGGCCGGACTGGCTGCCGAGGTTGAGCACATGCTCCCCCAGCCGAACGCTACCGCACCGATGACCGCGACAGTTTTCACGCCGACGCCGACGACGGTACAGGTTCCCAATCCTACCGACCTCGCCGATGATGAACTCGCAAACGAGGAAACGGTTGCATATCCGTCGCTTGCCGCCGCCGTGGCTGCCCAGTCGACCCATGATGGCGACGATGAGGCGCTGCAGTGCCTGGCCGGTGCGATCTACTTCGAAACCCGCGGTGAGCCGCTGTCGGGCCAGCTGGCAGTGGCCGAGGTCATCCTGAACCGCGCCAAGTCGGGCCGTTTCCCCTCGGACGTCTGTGACGTGATCACGCAGCGTGGCCAGTTCGGCTTCGTGCGTGGCGGCCGCATCCCGTCGATCAACGAGGACAGCAAGGCCTATCGTACCGCCGTCGCGGTGGCGAAGGTCGCGCTGAACGACGCATGGGACGATCAGGCCGGTCCGGCGCTGTATTTCAACCGTGGCCGTCCGCCCGCATCGGGGCTGAAGAAGGTCGCGTCGATCGGCAACCACATCTTCTGGCGCTGAGCCGCCGTTGATGCCGATTGCGGGCTGAGCCCTTCTCATTGTTCCTGCAATGTTCTATGAAGCGGGCGTGCTGACCACGCCCGCTTCTTGCGTTGACGATCCCGATTCGCCGCTGTGCGCCGCCGATGTGGCGCGCGGGGTTACGCGATTGCTGCTGCGCCACGAACTTGTCGCCATGCCCGAGGTGCCGCTGGACGGCGGGCGGCGCGTCGACCTGATGGCGCTCGACGTGCGCGGCCAGATCACGATCATCGAGATCAAGGTGTCGCGCGCCGACCTGCTTGGCGACAACAAGTGGCAGGAATATCTGCCGCATTGCGACCGCTTCTTCTGGGCGGTGCCGGCGGGGTTCGATCACGGGCCGATTGCTGGCCCCGCCTTCCTGCCCGAGCGTACCGGGCTGATCGTCGCCGATCGTTATGACGCGGCGGTGGTGCGCGAGGCCAAGATCGAGGCGATGAGCACCCATGGGCGCAAGAAATGCACGCTCGCCTTTGCCCGGCGCGCGGCGCGGCGGCTGATCGCCCAGGTCGATCCCGACGCGATCCAGGGCTGGTAGGCCAGCCGCGGTTCCAGGCTGGTAAGCCGCACACGGCGCCCGGCTGGTAGCCATACACGGCATAGCGTTGCTGTTGCCCCCTGACGGATTCGTCATTTGCCTCCACCGCCGTGACGGCGCAGGACATTTGCGATGAGCGAGGGGGCGTCATGAGCGGGGCGGCGGGGGAGGGGCACCGGCCCCCCGATCCGCTGCGGGCGCGCTTTGCCGCCGCAGCAGCGCAGCATGAGCGGCACCGGCTGGCCGCGTGCGAGCGGCTCGACACCCTGTTCGATGAGGGCACGATGATGCCGATCGCCGTCGGCGCGGGCGTGATCACCGCGGCCGGGCTGGTCGGCGGGCAGCGCGTGATGGCCTTTGCGCAGGACGTGACCGACCAGGGCGGGATCGCCACTGCGGATCAGGCCGCGCACATCGCAGAATTGCTGGCGCGGGCGCAGGCGGCGCAGGTGCCGGTCGTCGGCCTGTATGATTCGGGCGGGCTCGCGCTGGACGAGGCGCAGGCGGCGCTGGCCGGACAGGCGACGATCCTTCACGCATTGGCGAATGGCGGCCGCCGGCGTGTGCCGCATCTGGCGCTGGTGTTCGGCGATGCGATCGGCGCGGCAGCCTTCGCCCCGGCGATGGCGCATCTCACCTTCATGCTGGAGCGCGCGAGCCGGCTGTATGTGTCGGGGCCCGACGTGCTGCGCGACGCCACCGGCGAATTGGCGACGGCGGAGGCGCTGGGCGGGGCGATGCTCCAAGCAACCACCAGCGGGATTGCGGATCGCATCTTTGCCAATGAGATCGAGCTGCTGTTCGCCGCGCGGATGGCGATTGGCTTGTTGGTGCGCGACGTCGCACCATCGGTTGATCCAGCCACCCGGGTCGCGGCGCATCTCGATACGCTGGTGCCGGCGGATCCGGCCGAACCCTATGACATGCGCGAACTGGTGCAGGCGATCTGCGATGATCGCGCGTGGCTGGAGCTTCAGCCCGATCGTGGTGGCGGGATGCTGTGCGGGATCGCCCGCATTGGTGGCCGCAGCATCGGCATCATGGCGAACCAGCCGATCGTGGCGGGCGGGGTGATCGACCGTGCCGGCATCGCCAAGGCGACGCGGCTGGCGGCGCTATGTGCCACCTGCCGGTTGCCGATCGTGACGCTGGTTGATTCGCCCGGGTTGATGCCGGGCGCGCAGGAGGAGGCGGGCGGGATCGTCGCGGCGGGCGCGGCGCTGCTGGCGACGGTTGCGCGTGCCGACGTGCCGGTGATCACCGTCGTCACGCGGCGGGCAACCGGGCCGGCGTGGCTGATGATGGCGCCGCGCGGCGCGGGCGGCGCGCGCTTCGCCTGGCCGACCGCGGAGATCGCCGCGATGAACGCCGCTGGCGCCGCGCGGCTGCTGCTGCGCCACGGTGATGATGCGGCGACACGCGAGAAAGTGCGTGACTATGCCGCCAGCATCGCTGATCCGGTCAATGCCGTAGCGTCAGGCATCGTCGATGCGGTGATCCGCCCCGCCGATACGCGGGGCGCGATCGCACTGGCGCTGGCGCGCCATGATGCGCAAGGTTCCGGCAGATCACTGCCACACCCGGATCCCCAGGGGAGCGGGACATTGAAGGAGAGAGACCGAAATGGCTGATTACGAAACGATCCTGACCGAAAAGAAGGGCGACGTCCTGGTCATCACGCTCAACCGTCCCGAGCGGCTGAACGCGGCGTCGATCCAGCTGGCGGAGGATCTGACGGTCGCGCTGTACGATCTTCAGGGGGCGCGCGCCGTGCTGCTGACCGGCGGGGGCCGGGCGTTCTGTTCGGGCGCCGACCTGCAGGCGCGCGGCGGCGGGGAAACCCGCATCAAGGGCGGCGACACCAGCCACCGCGCATTGATGAACTTCTACAACCCGCTGATGAGCCAGATCCTGAACCTGTCGGTGCCGGTGGTGACCGCAGTGAACGGTCCGGCGGCCGGCGTCGGTTGTTCGATGGGCCTGGCGGGTGACTTCGTGTTCGCGGGCAAGAGCGCGTATTTCCTGCAGGCGTTCGTCAACATTGGGCTTGTGCCCGACGGTGGTTCGACCTGGCTGCTGGCTAAGACGATCGGCAAGGCGCGCGCGACGCAGATGATGATGCTGGGCGAGCGGATCAGCGCCGAGCAGGCCGAGCAATGGGGCCTGATCTACAAGGCGGTCGATGATGCCGTGCTGATGGACGAGGCGCTGGCGCTGGCGACGCGCCTGGCGGCCGGCCCGACGGTCGCGCTGTCGGCGATGCGCCGCAACATCATGACCGCGCTCGACGGGACGTTCGACCAGGTGCTGCGCGCCGAGGCCGAGGGCCAGCGGCTGGCGGGCGGATCGGAGGATTCGCGCGAGGGCGGCATGAGCTTCCTCGAAAAGCGCAAGCCCGTGTTCAAGGGACGGTGAACCGTTGGCGGCCGCCGTGCCGCCAGTGAACATCCATGGCGTTCCGGTGCGTTGAGCATCGGAACCGCTATGGAGACGATGATGATCAGAATGCTCACCCTTGCGACCGCGGCGACGCTGTCGATGGCGGCGCCGGCCGGCGCGCAGACCCAGGCGAGCATGAACGCGCAGGCCGCACAGGACCTGCGCCGCGCCGATGCGGCGCTCAACGCCCAGTGGAAGCGCACCTATGCGCAGATGAAGCAGCGCGATGCGCGCGGCGGGGCGGGTGGTTTCGGCTATGCGGCGGCGACGCTTGCCAGCCAGCGCGCGTGGCTGCAATTCCGCGACAAGCAATGCGTGATCGAGGGTGGCGAGTTCGCGGGCGGATCGCTGCAGGCGATGACGCGTGCGCAATGCCTGACCCGGCTCACCCAGGAGCGGACGGCGCAATTGAGGAACATGATGTGGACACGTTGAACCGGACGCACGCGAGCCCCAGCGACGGGACCCGCACCGACTGGACCCGCGAGGAAATTGCCGCGCTTTTCGACCTGCCGTTCGACGAGCTGATGTGGCAGGCGCAGGGCGTCCACCGCGCGCATCACGCGGCGGGGCAGGTGCAATTGTGCACGCTGCTGTCGATCAAGACCGGCGGCTGCCCGGAGGATTGCGGCTATTGCTCGCAATCGGTGCATGCCGACAGCGGGGTGAAGGCGACCAAGCTGATGGACGTGCGCGCCGTGCTGCAACGCGCGGCCGAGGCACGCGATGCGGGCAGCCAGCGGTTCTGCATGGGTGCGGCGTGGCGCAATCCCAAGGATCGCGACATGGACGCGATCGTCGCGATGATCGAGGGCGTTCGCGCGATGGGCATGGAAACGTGCATGACGCTGGGCATGCTGACGCCCGAACAGGCGGAGCGGCTGAGCCAGGCGGGGCTCGATTATTACAACCACAATATCGACACCGCACCGGAGCGTTATGGCGAGGTGATCACCACGCGCAGCTTCGACGAGCGGCTCGACACGCTGGCGCATGTGCGCGACGCCGGGATCAACGTGTGCTGCGGCGGGATCGTCGGGATGGGCGAGACGCGCGCCGATCGCGTCGGGTTCGTCCATGCGCTCGCCACGCTGCCGCGCCATCCGGAAAGCGTGCCGGTCAACGCATTGGTGCCGGTAAGGGGCACGGTGCTGGGTGACTTGCTGGCCGATACGCCGCTGGCGAAGATCGACGATATCGAGTTCGTCCGTACTGTCGCCGTCGCGCGGATCACCATGCCGCGCAGCATGGTGCGCCTGTCCGCAGGGCGTGAATCGATGAGCGAGGCGACTCAGGCGCTGTGCTTCATGGCGGGCGCCAATTCGATCTTCACCGGCGACAAGTTGCTGACCGCGGGTAATCGCGGCGACAGGGCCGACGCCTCGCTGTTCGCCAAGCTGGGACTGCAGCCGATGGTGGCGGAGGAGCCGATGCGGGTGTGCGAAGCGGCTGCCTGACCAGGCGACGGCGGCGGGCATGTTCGGCAAGATCCTGATCGCCAACCGGGGCGAGATTGCGTGCCGCGTGATCCGCACCGCGCGGCGCATGGGGATCGCCACCGTCGCGGTCTATTCCGACGCGGACGCGCGCGCGCCGCATGTCGCGATGGCGGACGAGGCGATCCGGATCGGGCCGGCACCGGCCGTCGACAGTTATCTTCGCGGCGACCTGATCCTGGCGGCGGCGCGGGACAGCGGGGCGGAGGCGATTCACCCCGGCTATGGCTTCCTGTCGGAGCGGGCCGATTTCGCCGAGCAAAGCGCGGCCGCGGGCGTGACCTTCATCGGCCCGCCGGCGCAGGCGATCGCGGCGATGGGCGACAAGATCCGGTCGAAGCAGATCGCCGCGGCGGCGGGCGTCAACGTGGTGCCGGGCCATCCCGGCCCGGTCGACGACCTGGCCGAGGCGCTGCGCGTCGCCGAAGCGATCGGCTATCCGGTGATGATCAAGGCGTCGGCCGGCGGCGGGGGCAAGGGGATGCGGCTCGCCCGGGACGCGGCGGGCGTGCGCGACGGTTTCGACGCCACCCGGCGCGAGGCCGCGGCGGCGTTCGGCGACGACCGCGTGTTGATCGAGAAGTTCATCGAGCGGCCGCGCCATATCGAGATCCAGCTGCTCGGCGACCGGCACGGCAACATGGTGTTCCTCGGCGAACGCGAATGTTCGATCCAGCGCCGCCACCAGAAGGTGGTGGAGGAGGCGCCGTCGCCGTTCGTCACCCCTGCGATGCGCCGCGCAATGGGGGAGCAGGCGATCGCCCTTGCCCGCGCGGTCGGCTATCACAGCGCCGGCACGGTCGAGTTGATCGTGTCGGGCGCCGATGCGAGCGGCAGCGATTTCTACTTCCTCGAGATGAACACCCGGCTTCAGGTGGAGCATCCGGTGACCGAGGCGATCACCGGCATCGACCTGGTCGAGCAGATGATCCGCGTCGCGGCGGGTGAGCGGCTCGCGTTCACGCAGGATCAGGTGGCGCTGAACGGTTGGGCGATCGAGACGCGCATCTATGCCGAGGATCCGTATCGCGATTTCCTGCCCAGCATCGGGCGGCTGACCCGCTATGCGCCGCCTGACGCCGGCCCGGATGGCGCGGGCGCGACGGTGCGCATCGACGATGGCGTGGCGGAGGGCAGCGCGATCTCGCGTTTCTACGATCCGATGATCGCCAAGCTGATCACCTGGGCACCGGATCGTTCGGGTGCGATGGACGCGCAGGCCCGTGCGCTGGATGCGTTCGACATTGAGGGACCGGCGACCAACCTGGATTTCGCCGCCGCGCTGATGCGCCATCCGCGGTTTCGCCGCGGGGACCTGGAAACCGGGTTCATCGCGCAGGAATATCCCGAGGGCTTTGCCGGTGCGGCGGTCGATCCGGCGCGGCGACGCGGGCTGATCGGGCTGGCCGTTCTTCTGGAGGCAGAGCGGCTGGGCGGACGGATACCGCGCGACTGGTCGGTGCGGATCGGCACGGACGAGGTGTCGGTAGTGATGACCGATGAGGGCGTTCTGATCGATGCCGCGGCGCTGGCGATCGATCACGCCGCCATGCCGGGTACCGATACGATCCGCGCCACGATCGATGGCGTTTCGGTCATCGCGCGGGTGGTGCGAACGCCGCTGGGGATGGTGATGCGCAGCGGCGGCGCGCGGCTCGACATGCGGGTGCTGCCGGCGCGGATCGCGGCCTATGCCGATCATCTGGGGCAGGGCGCGGATGATGACGCTGCGCGCCGCCTGACCGCACCGATGCCCGGCATCGTCGCGCAGGTGTCGGCCCGTCCGGGACAGCACGTACAGGCAGGTGATCCGCTGGCTGTTATCGAGGCGATGAAGATGGAAAATGTCGTGCGCGCCGATCGGGACGGCATTGTTGCCGCGGTGCTGGTGACGCCGGGCCAGAATGTCGCGGCCGATCAGGCGATGATCCAATTCGCCTGACCCGCGTTGTGGTGCGTTCGGGAGTGGGGAATCTGCCGTGCGACATTTCGCGACACTAAAATGCTGGACCGTTTTTGCCGGCGCGGTCATGCCACAATGATGATGCGATCCAGGTCACCGTTCCTGCTGGCCGCCGTTGCGCTGGGCGCGCTGGTGCTGAGCGGCTGCACCGTCGGGCCGGATTACCGCCCGCGCGCGCCGGCCGAACTTGGCGTGCCCGATGCCTATTCGGTCACCGCGCCGCCGACGCGGGAGGATCTGACGCGCTGGTGGCGCAGCTTCGACGATCCGGTGCTGGGCGACCTCGTCGAACGGGCCGCCGACGCCAATCTCGACATTGTGCAGGCGACCGCGCGGCTGCGGCAGGCGCGCGAGGCGCTGGTGCAGAGCCGCGCCAGCCTGCTGCCGACGATCAATGGTTCGGCGGGCTACAGCCGTTCGGAAACGCTGCGCGGCGGGACGACGGTAATCACGCTTCCCGACGGTACGACGCAGAGCATCGGCGGCGGCAGCGGATCGAACTTCTCGCTGGGGCTCGACGCGCAATATCAGCTTGGCCTGTTCGGCGAGATCCGCCGCACGGTGGAGGCGACAAGCGCGCAATATGAGGCGTCGGGGCTCGATCAGGCGACGGTGCTGCTGTCGGTGCAGGCGGAGGTTGCCCGCAATTACGTGCTGGCGCGGCTCTACCAGTTGCAGCTGGCCAATGCGCGCGACAGCCTGGCGCTGCAGGACGACAATCTCGAGATCGCGGGATTCCGCGTGCAGGCGGGGCTGGTCTCCAGCCTCGACCAGGAACAGGCGCGGGTGCAGCGGGCGCAGACCGCCGCGTCGGTGCCGCTGATCGAGCAGCAATATAATGCTGCCGTGTCGCGGCTCGGCGTTCTGACCGGGCAGGCGCCCGGCGCGCTGAAGCCGATGCTGGCGGCGGTGAAGCCGATCCCGCGCGGGCCCGATACGGCCGGCGTTGGCATCCCCGCCGACGTGCTGCGCCAACGCCCCGATGTCCGTTCCGCCGAGCGCAACCTGGCGGCGGCGACCGCGCAGATCGGCGTTGCCAAGGCGCAATTGTATCCTGCGCTGGCGATTAGCGGCAACATCAGCTCGCGCGCGGGGAATCTCGGCGGGCTGCTCGACACGATCACCGGCGGGCTGTTTGCCGGACTGACTCAGGCGATCTTCAACGGCGGCCGGCTGAACAGCCAGGTGCGCAGTGCGCAGGCGGCGACCGATGCGGCGCTGGCGGCCTATAAGCAGGCGGTGCTGACTGCGCTTGAGGATGTCGAGAACGCTGTCGTGGCATTACGCACCGCCGAGGCGCGCGAGCGCGAGTTCGCCGTGGCGCTGGAGGCGGCGAACAATTCCGCGATCCTGAGCCGTAGCCAGTATCGCACCGGCCTCACCGATTTCACCACGCTGAGCCAGCAGGAGGCAGCGTTGCTGTCCGCGCGCAACAGCGCGGCGCAGGCGCGCGCCGACCATGCCAATTCGCTGGTGCAGCTATATTCCGCGCTGGGCGGCGGCTGGGACGCCAATGTCATTCCGACGGCCCCCGAAGCGCGGGGCATTAGCCAGGACGAGAACCGCTGATGGCGACCGAGCAGCTCGACGAATTTCTTGGGACCAAGGAGCAGCCGGCGTGGCGGCGGTGGGTCAAGTGGATCGCGATCGCGGTCGGCGTGATCCTGCTGGTGCTTCTGGCGTTCCGGCTGTTCGGCAAGGCGGAGGCGCCCGGCTATGCCACCGCCCCGGTGCGGCGCGGCGACCTGACCGTGACGGTCTCGGCGACGGGCAAGCTGGCGCCGACCAATCAGGTGACGGTGGGTTCGCAATTGTCGGGGCTGGTCACCCGCGTCGTCGTCGACGTGAACGATCGGGTGAAGGCCGGCCAGGCGCTGGCGCTGATCGATCCCGAGCAGATCGACGATCAGATCCGCGCCGGGCAGGCGCAGCTCGCGGCGCAGGTCGCAGGCGTCAATCAGGCGCGCGCCACCGTCGCTGAGGCGCAGGCGCAGCTCGCGCGATTGCAGGAAGTGTACCGGCTGTCGAACGGGCGCGTGCCGTCCAAGACCGAGCTTCAGACCGGGCAGGCCAACGCGCAGCGCGCGGTGGCTGCCCTGCGCGTTGCCGAAGCGAATGTTGCCGCCGCGCGCGCGACTCTGGCGCAGAGCCAGACGCAGCGGCAGCGCGCGATCATCGTGTCGCCGGTCAACGGCGTGGTGCTCGCGCGGCAGGTCGATCCCGGCCAGACCGTCGCGGCATCGTTCAACACGCCGACGCTGTTCGTGATCGCCGAGGATCTCAGCAAGATGAAGCTTGAGGTCGCGATCGACGAGGCGGATGTCGGATCGGTGAAGGAAGGCCAGCCGGCGACCTTCACCGTCGATGCCTTTCCCGGGCGCACCTTCCCCGCGGCGATCACGCGCGTCGATCTGGGATCGAACCTGACCGCGAGCACGGCAAGCGCGTCGAGCAGCACGACGGGAACGACCAGCACGGCGGGGCAGGTGGTGTCCTATGCCGCAGACCTGTCGGTGGCGAACCCGACGATGGAGCTTCGCCCCGGCATGACCGCGACGGCGGACATCATCACCAGCGACAAGAAGAACGTCCTGCTGGTCCCCAATGCGGCGTTCCGGTTCAAGCCGACGCAGGCGGCAGCGGGCGGCGACCAGGGCGGCATCGCCGGGTCGCTGACCTTCCGCCCGCGTCGCGGCAGCCGGCCCGAGCGGGAGGCGACGCTGGGGCGCGGCGCGCAGCAGACGGTCTATGTGAAGGGTGCCGATGGCCAGTTGCAGCCGGTGCAGGTGACCACCGGCGATACCAACGGCAATGTGACCGAGGTGCTGTCGGGCGGGCTGAAGCCCGGCATGGAAGTGGTCACCGGCCAGCTGTCCGGCACCGAGGGCAGGGCGGCGGCCAAGGGCGCCGGGCAGCGGAGCGGCCAGCGTGCGGGAGGCGCCGGTGGCGCCTGACGCCCCCGCCGCGAGGAATCACGCCGCCGCCGCTGTCGGGCAGGCGCCGGGCATGGCCGAACCGATCATCTCACTGCGCAACGTGACCAAGGTATATGGCACCGGGCCGACCGCATTTCAGGCGCTGAGGGGCGTCAACCTGGATATCTCGGCGGGTGATTTCGTCGCGGTGATGGGGCCGTCGGGATCGGGCAAGTCGACGACGATGAACATCCTCGGCTGCCTCGACGTGCCGAGCGGCGGCACCTTCCTGTTTCGCGGCCATCATGTCGAAACGCTGAGCCGCGACCAGCGCGCGCTGCTGCGACGGCGCTACCTCGGCTTCGTATTCCAGGGGTTCAACCTGCTGAGCCGGACGAGCGCGCTGGAGAATGTCGAACTGCCGCTGATCTACCGCGGCGATGATCGCAAGGCGCGGCGCGAACTGGGCATGGCGGCACTGGAAAAGGTCGGACTGGCCGATTGGTGGGACCATACGCCGGCGGAATTGTCCGGCGGGCAGCAGCAGCGCGTGGCGATCGCGCGTGCGATCGTTACGCAGCCCGAAGTGCTGCTGGCGGACGAGCCGACCGGCAACCTCGATTCGGAACGGTCGGTCGAGATCATGCAATTGCTCACCAACCTGAACCAGGAAAGCGGGATCACCGTGCTGATGGTGACTCACGAACCCGACATGGCCGCGTTCGCGCACACCGTGATCCACTTCAAGGACGGGCTGGTGGAGCGGATCGAGGCCAACGATCACCAGCGCGGCGGCGCGGCATGAGCGCGCGCGCGCCCATTGCGGATCGGAGGTAGGCGAATGTTCGGCACGACCTTCGTCCTCGCCATCCGCTCGATCCGGCGGCACCTGCTGCGTTCGTTCCTGACGATCCTCGGCATCGTGATCGGTGTCGCCGCGGTTGTCGCGATGGTGACGCTGGGCAAGGCGACGACCAGCGCGGTGCAGGAGCAGATCTCCGCGCTCGGCACCAATGTGCTGCAGATCCGCCCGGGCCAGGGCTTCGGTCGCGGCGGCGGCGGCCCGCGCCCGCCCGACTTCGATCCGGAGGACGTAACCGCGATCGCGCGGCAGGTGGCGGGCGTCACGGCGGTTGCGCCGCAGGTGTCGACCAGCGCCACCGCGATCTACGAAGGGGCGAACTGGTCCACCACGGTGCAGGGCACGACCAACGACATTTTCGTCGTCCAGCCCTGGCCGCTGGCGCTGGGGCGGACATGGACGCCGGCGGAGGAGCAGGCAGGCAAGTCGGTCTGCATCATCGGCAATACCGTGCGGCAGAATCTGTTCCGCGGCGGCGATCCGATCGGCCGGCGGATGCGCATCGGCGCGATCAGCTGCGACGTGATCGGCGTGCTCAGCACGCGCGGGCAGGCGGGTTTTGGCGGCGATCAGGACGATACGGTGGTGATGCCGATCAAGGCGGTGCAGCGCCGCTTCACCGGCGACCGCAAGGTCCGACTGATGATGGTCGGAGTCGACCAGGCCTATTCGACCGAGGCGGTGCAGGCGGCGATCACCGACCTGTTGCGCGAGCGGCGCCATATCAGCGGGACCAAGCAGAACGATTTCAACATCTTCGACACCAAGCAGATCAGCGACACGCTGACCGGCACGACGACGCTGCTGACCCGCATCGTCGCGGCGGTGGCGGCGATCAGCCTGGTGGTAGGCGGGATCGGCATCATGAACATCATGCTGGTGTCGGTGACCGAGCGGACGCGCGAGATCGGTATCCGGCTGGCGATCGGTGCGGTCGCCAATGAGGTGCTGATGCAATTCCTGGTCGAGGCGGTGGTGCTGTCGATGCTGGGCGGGCTGATCGGGCTGGCGCTGGCGCAGGTGGTGATCCTGATCGCGACGCCGCTGATGCAGGTGCCCTGGACGTTCGATCCGCAGATCAACATCATCGCCTTTGCCATCTCCGCAGTGATCGGCGTGGTCTTCGGCTACTTCCCCGCCCGCCGCGCGGCATCGCTGAACCCGATCGATGCGCTGCGCCACGAATAGCGCCGCCTGACCGATCGGGCGGTGGCCGTGGCTGCGTGGCTCGCCTACATCGTCGGGCATGAACACGCGCTTCGACAATGTGCCCAACCGTCGCGCGATCGTGGATCGCCGTGCGCTCGCCGAGGAAATCGCCGCGATCGCCACCGACGATCCGGCGCTGCTGCGCCGTGACGCGATCGGCAAGCTGAAGGACGCGCTGGACGCCGGCCGCGCGGAGATCGCGCGGCGGCTCGCCGACCGGCCCTCGCGCGGGCTGGAGGCGGCGAATGCGCAGGCGTTCCTGATCGATCAGCTGTTGCGGCTGCTCTACGATCTGGCGACTCAGCGGCTGTACCCGCTGAGCAACCCGACCGCGTCCGAACGGCTGACGCTGATGGCGGTCGGTGGCTATGGCCGCGGCGAGATGGCGCCGTTTTCCGACGTGGACATCGCCTTCCTCACCCCGTGGAAGCAGCCGCCCTGGGCGGAGCAGGTGATCGAGACCCTGCTCTATTCGCTGTGGGACATGGGGCTGAAGGTCGGCCATTCGTCGCGCTCGCTGGACGACATGGTGCGTCAGGCGAAGGGCGACGTGACGATCCGCACCGCCCTGCTCGAGGGGCGCCACGTCTGCGGCGACGTGCCGCTGTACGAGGAGGCGATCGGCCGCTTCAAGGCGGAGGTGACGCACGGGACCGAGCGTCAGTTCATCGCTGACAAGCTGGCCGAGCGCGAGGCGCGGCACGTGAAGATGGGCGACACGCGCTATGTCGTCGAACCCAATGTGAAGGAGGGGAAGGGGGGCCTGCGCGACCTCCACGCGCTCTTCTGGATCGGCAAATATGTCTATGATGTCGATCGCGCGGCGCAGCTGGTCGACGTGGGGCTGTTCACCCCGGCCGAATACAAACTGTTCCACCGTGCCGACAATTTCCTGTGGGCGGTGCGCTGCCATTTGCACCTCGCGGCGGGGCGCGCGGAGGATCGGCTGACCTTCGACATGCAGCGCGAGATTGCCGAACGGATGCGCTATTCCGACCGGCCGGGGAAGGCCGCGGTCGAGCGGTTCATGCAATATTACTTCCTGCAGGTGAAAACCGTCGGCGCGCTGACCGGCACCTTCCTGACGCATATCGACGAGCAATTTGCGGCGCGCGGCCGCCGGTTCGGCCTGCCGCAGCTGCGCCGACGCCCGCGCAAGCTCAACGGCTTCGTGCTGGAGCGGGGGCGACTGGCGCTGCCGAGCGACGATTTCTTCGTCGAGGATCCGGTGCGCCTGATCGAGATCTTTCACCTTGCCGACCTGCACGAGCTGGAGATCCATCCGCAGGCGCTGCGTGCCGCAACGCGCGACGCGAAGCTGGTCGACGATGTGCGCACCGATCCGCGCGCCAATGCGCTGTTCCTCGACGTGCTGACCAGCCCGCGCGACCCGGAACTGGTGCTGCGCTGGATGAACGAGACGGGCGTGTTCGGCCGCTTCGTGCCCGATTTCGGCCGTGTCGTCGCGCAGATGCAGTTCGACATGTACCACCATTATACCGTCGACGAACACACCATCCGCGCGATCGGTCTGCTGGCGCGGATCGAGCGCGGCGATCTGGCGGCGGAGCATCCGCTGGCCACCGCGATCATGCCGCAGATCGTGTCGCGCCGCGTATTGTATGTCGCAGTGCTGCTGCACGATATCGCCAAGGGGCGCGGCGGCGACCATTCGATCCTGGGCGCGGCGGTGGCGCAGAAACTGTGCCCGCGTTTCGGCCTGACGCGCGCGGAGACCGAAACCGTGTCGTGGCTGGTCCGCTACCACCTGCTGATGTCGGCGACCGCGTTCAAGCGCGACCTGTCGGATTTCAAGACGATCCTCGATTTCACCGCCACCATCCAGTCGCCCGAGCGGCTGCGCCTGCTGCTGGTGCTGACCATCGTCGACATTCGCGCGGTGGGGCCGGGGACGTGGAACGGGTGGAAGCGCCAGTTGCTCGGCGACCTGTTCGAGGCGGCGGAGGAAGTGCTTCGGCTGGGCCACAAGCAGCGTGGCCGCGAGGAACGGATCGCCGCCAAGCAGGAGGCGCTGGCCACGGCCATGGGCTGGAACGAGGCGCAGATGGCCGCCTATGTCCGCCGCTTTCCCGAGGCCTATTGGATCGCCGAGCCCGACGACGTGCTGGCGCATAACGCGCGCTTCGTGGCGTCGGTGGGCGATGCGCAGCTGGCGATTGACGCGCAGGTCTATGCCGAGCGTGGGGCGACCCTGGTCACGGTCTATGCCGCCGACCATCCGGGCATCTTCTATCGCATTGCGGGCGCGATCCATGTCGCGGGCGGCAACATCATCGACGCGCGGATCCACACCACGCGCGACGGCATGGCGCTGGACAATTTCCTAGTGCAGGACCCGGTCGGCCGCCCGTTCGACGACGAGGGGCAGCTGACCCGGCTACGCACCGCGATCGAGGATGCGCTCGCCAATCGCGGCAAATTGGTCGAGCGGCTGAAGGCCAAGCCGCTGCCGCGGATGCGCGCCGACGCCTTTCGCATCGAGCCCAATGTGCTGGTCGACAATCGCGCGTCCAACCGCTTCACCGTGGTGGAGATCAACGCGCGCGATCGGCCAGCGCTGCTCAACCAGCTCGCCCATGCGCTGTTCCAGTCCAAGGTGACGATCCATTCGGCGCATGTCGCGACCTATGGCGAGCGCGCGGTCGACACTTTCTATCTGACCGACCTGACGGGCGACAAGATCGCCAGCGGGCCGCGGCTGAAGACGCTGGAGCGGCGCTTGCTGGACGCGGCGGCGGGCAAGCCGCTGGACGAGGCGGCCTGATTCACCGCGCCGCGTCGGCCGCACACTTTTCCTGCCAGACAAAAAGAAACCCCCGGGGGCGAACCCGGGGGTGAAGGTGTCCGTAATGGACGGGCGCCGGCGGGCGGCGCCCGATCCGATCAGAAGCGCTTGCGCAGCGTCAGACCGTAGGTGCGCGGCTCGGCGAGGAACGACGAGAAGATCTGGTTCCCGACGCCGCCGAAGCGCTGCACCTGCGCCAGGCTGCCTGCACCCTGGAACGGCGCGTTGAAGGCGACCTGCTGATAGTTTTCGTTGAGCAGGTTCTGCGCGAAGGCTTCGATCGCCCAGTTGGAGTCGAGGCCGCGCAGGCCGATGCGGGCGTTCATCACGAAGAAGCCGTCCTGCTCCTTCTCGATGAACAGGTCCGAGCCGGTGTTGTAGTCGCTCGACAGACGGCCATCGACATAGAACAGCGCGCTGAGGCCCGAGTCACCGATTTCCGGCGTCCAGCTGACCGACGAGGTCACCACGTTGCGCGGCGCGTTCGACATCTGGCGACCGGCGAGCAGGAACAGCGCCGGATCGAGCGGCTCGCCCGAGGCCGAGCCGACCAGGTTGCGGCGGAACTTGGTGTCGGCCAGCGTGTAGCCGAGGTTCACCGCAAAGTTGCGCGCCGGATAGATGCCGAGCTCAAGCTCGACGCCCTGGCTGCGCACGCCCGGACCAACGTCACCCGAGCAGGCGCCCGTGGTGGCCGAATTGTCCTGATCCGCACCGTTCAGGCTGACCGAGCACGAGCCGATGTTCTGGACGACGAAGTTCGTGCCGTTGAACGTGTTCAGCTGGAAGTTCTCGAAGTCCGAACGGAACACCGTCAGGTTGGCGGTGAACTGGCGCGTGGCGTATTTGATGCCCGCTTCGTAGCTGTTCACCAGTTCCGGATCGAAGCGCAGGCGCGCCGCGCCGGCGTTGGTCACCGGAGTGAAGGCGTTGGGTGCCAGTTCCGAACGGTCGAGGTTGTAGCCGCCCGCCTTGTAGCCGCGCGAGTAGCTGGCATAGACCATCAGGTCGCGCGTCGGCTTCCACGAGATGACACCGGTGCCGGTGAACTCGCTTTCGTCGAAGCTGTTGCGCAGGTCGAGGCCGTTGAGTGCGGTCGACGAATTGCCCGTGCAGCCCAGCGTGATGATGCCGCCGGCGAGCGCCGCGGTCGCCGGGTTGGCGAGCAGCGGGCCGAGACCCTGCTGCAGCTGCGGGCAGACGGTGTTGGTGTTGTCGAAATTGGCGCGGAAGTCCTTCGACTCATGCGTCCAGCGCAGGCCGGCGGTGATCGACAGCGTATCGGTCAGCTTGAAGATGTTGTGCGTGAAGAACGCGTAATTCTCGCTGTCCTGATAATAACGCGCGTTGCGATCGCCCAGGTTGTTGAGCGTCGACAGCGTGCGCAGGCCGTTGATCAGTGCCGGGCCGGCGATCGGACCAAAGGCGCCGCTCAGGGTTGCGGTGCCGGCGGGGCTGAGGCAGCCCGGTGCCGCCGGGTTGCGCAGCGCCGCGACCGGGCTGACCGTGGCGACGATGCGGCAGGCGGCAAAGGCACCGTATTGCGAACCGAACTGGAGGTTGTCGCCAATCACCAGGTCTTCGTTCGAGTAGAAGCCGCCGACGAGCCAGTCGAGGCGATCGTCGAACAGCGAACCCTGCAGGCGGACTTCCTGCGTGAAGGTATGGAACTGGCGGAAGGCGCGGCCGTCGTCGGCGCGATAGCCCAGGTCGACATTGCCGTAATCGATGTCGGCGGCGTTGCCGGCCTTGTACTCACGATAGGCGGTGATCGACGTCAGCGAGGCGTTGCCGAAATTGTAGTCGATCTGCATCGACCCGCCGTAATCCTTCGTCTCGTTCGAATACGCACGACCCGGCGAGAAGGCGATGCGGCGGTTGTACGGATCGCCCGCGCTCGGGAACACGCCGCCCAGGCTCTGCAGCACGTCGACGATGCGGTTGCCGGCGGGGTTGATCGTGACCTCGCCCGGCTGGCCCGGCACGGCCTGCTTCTCGCGCAGGTCGACATAGACCGCGCCGCAGCACTTTTCGTCACGCCACGTATAGTCGCCGATCAGGCGGACCGACAGGTCGGTGGTCGGTTCGAACAGCAGCTGGCCGCGGACGAACCAGCGGTTGCGGTTGTTGTAGTCGGTATCGTTGACGACATCGCGGTAGAAACCGTCGCGCTTGTTCCACACGCCGTCGAGGCGGAACGACAGCACGTCCTCCACCACCGGGCCGGTGATCGCACCGGCGATGCGGACGTTGTCGTAATTGCCGTAGGTGCCCTCGACATAGCCGCCGAAGGTCTGCGACGGCGCCTTGGTGTAGACGTTGATCGCGCCGGCCGATGCGTTGCGGCCCGACAGCGTGCCCTGCGGCCCGCGCAGCACTTCGATCCGGTCAACCTCGCCGATGTCGTTGAGGCCCGAGCCGGTGCGGCTGCGGTACACGCCATCGATGAACACCGCGACCGAGCTTTCGAGGCCGGGGTTGTCACCCACGGTGCCGATGCCGCGGATACGGGCGGAGGCGTTGGCCTCGCTGCCGGTGGAGGAGATCAGCAGCGACGGGGCGAGCTGCACCACGCCGCGAATGTCGTTCGCGCCCGAATTCTGCAGCGATGCCTGGCTGACCGCGGAGACGGCGATCGGCACGTCGGCAAGGCGCTCGGCACGGCGGGTCGCGGTGACGACGATGTCACCGGCGCCGGTCTGGCTCTGGTCAAGATCGGTATCCGCGGCGGGAGCGCTCTGCGACTGCTGGACCGAACCGGCGGCGAGCGGATCAGCGCTGGGCTGTTCCTGCGCGAGCGCGGGCAGGGCAACGAAGATCGCGGCAGTAGATAGAAGCGAAGCAACGCGGCGCATGAGCTCTCCTGAATCTCGTTTTTGAACTTTGGGTTTGGAGCGCAGCGTTTAGTGGGAGTGCGGTTCACGCCTAAGCGATTTTCACGCAACCTCTTGTTTTTGAATGTGGCTGTCGCGGAAATGCAACCATTGGTCCGAAACGGTACTGTCACAAATGACAGTTGACGCTACGGCAACACGCAAAAAAAGCCGCGCCCGGTGGGGGCGCGGCTCTTTTCAGCCGGTGGTGGCGAAAAATTTTACTTCGGTGCCAGGACCATCAGCATCTGGCGGCCTTCCATGCGCGGGTAAGCCTCCACCTTGGCGACCTCGGCCACCTGCTCGGCAACGCGCTGCAGCACGTTCATGCCCAGCTGGCCATGGCTCAGCTCGCGGCCGCGGAAGCGCATGGTGACCTTCACCTTGTCGCCTTCCTCGATGAACTGCACGACCTTCTTCATCTTGGTGTCATAGTCGTGGTCATCGATGTTCGGACGCATCTTGATCTCTTTGATCTCCTGCGTCTTCTGGCTCTTGCGGGCGAGATTCGCCTTCTTCTGGGCCTCGTACTTGTACTTGCCCACGTCCAGGAACTTGGCGACCGGCGGATCGGCGTTCGGCGACACCTCCACCAGGTCGAGCCCGACCTCCTTCGCCTGCGCAATAGCCTCGCGAGTGTACATCACGCCGAGATTCTCGCCCTCGTGATCGATCACGCGGACCTTCTGGCTCTGGATCCACTCGTTGAATCGGGGGCCGTTCATCGGCGGCGCCTGCATTGGCCGGCGCATCATGGGCGGACGTATGGTCAATTCTCCTGTTGCTTCAATCTCCCATATATAATGCCTGATGCGGCCAATCAAAAGGCATCAATCGCGGGACCGGTGCGAGAAGATGCATGCAGCCCTCAGGCGGTCATCCGTCGGCGGTTGCGCAGGACCTGCGCGCTGTGGCCGATCGTCGCGCGCGGGCTGCGGGTGCGCACCGTGTCGACGAAATGCCAGTCGTTGCTGACCCGGTCGGGCGCGACGGTCAGCGTCATGTAGCCGCGCCGGCTGGTGTCGCACCATTTCAATTCCGGGCTGGCGGCGACCAGCGCGCGCGCGACGGTGGCGGGATCGACCGTCAGCGCCGTCTCGAACCCGCTGGAGGTGACCGACTGGCCGGCGAACTCGACGCCGACAGGCGCGCCCTTGCCGCCGTCCAGCGCCAGGTCGAACGCCCAGGCATTGTGGCTGTCGCCGCACAGCACCACCAGATTGGCGTCCGCGGCCTGCGCAGAGGCAAGGAACCGCTGGCGCGCCGCGGGATAGCCGCCCCAATTGTCGAGATCGGTCGGCAGCCCCGCTTGCCCCGCCGCGACCGCGGCCTGGATATAGGGTGCGGCGCCGGGGCGTGCCTGCGAGATCCAGCCCGCGGTTTCGGGCGGCACGCGCATGGTGCCCATGATCGTGCCGAAGCCGACCAGCTGCCACGCCGCGCCGCGCTTCACCGACTGCGCCAGCGCATGGTGCAGCCATGCCTCCTGCTGGGTCCCGAGCATGGTGCGCGCCGGATCATGCCATTCATTGTCGCGGTACTGCGCCATCGCGCGCACCGGATCGCCCGAGCGCAGCATGGTGGAGAGTTCGGGCGAGGCGGAGCGGCCGGCGAGCCGCGTGTCGGTGCGGAACAGTGTCGCCAGCGTGCCGATGTCATAGGCCTTCCACGGCTCGTCGGAGACCGGCATCCATTCGCGCCATGCCTGGATCGCGGCGGCCTTTCGTTCGTGCCATGCGCCCTCGCTCGCCGGATCATGGTTCTGCGCGCCGCCTTCCCAGCTGTTGTTCGCGCTTTCATGGTCATCCCAGGAGGCGATCATCGGCAGGCGCGCATGGAGCGCCTGAAGGTCCGGGTCGGCGCGGTAGCTGGCGTAGCGCAGGCGATAATCGGCCAGATGGATGCTCTCGCCCTTCGGCTGGGGCAGGCGATCGGCGATCACCTCGGCCAGAGCCGGGTAGGTGCCATTGGCATATTCGTAGAAATAATCGCCGAGGTGCAGCGCGAGATCGAGGTCGTCGCGCGCCGCGGCATGGGCGTAGGCGTTGAAGAAGCCGAAGCCGATGTTGGAGCAGGAGAAGATCGCGGTGCGGAACCGCTGCGCGCGATCATCGGGCAGGGTGCGCGTGCGGCCGACCGGCGAGACGGTGCCGTCGGGCGCAAGGAAACGATAATGATAGGTCCGGCCCGGCCGGAGCCCCAGCACCGTCACCTTCGCCGTCCAGTCGCGCCACGGCCCCGTCACCGCCTCCGCCCCCGCAGCAATGCGCGCGAAATCAGGCGTCTCGCTCAATTCAACCCGCAGCCGGGCATGATCGCCGCTGGCAGGAACGTAGCGCGTCCATAGCAGGATCTCGTCCGCCCCCGGCTCACCGCTCGCCACCGAATGGGTGAAGCCGCGCGCCGCCAGGATCGTGTCCGCGGCGGCAAGACCGCTGATGCCGAGCGCCCCCGCGCCGAACATTCCGGTGGCGAGAAGGCTGCGGCGGCTCAGGTCGATCATCTGTTCGCTCCCGACAAGGAGGGTTGGTCAGCGGCCCATGGCGCAGGAAGGTGACAGATCGGTGTCGCGGGGCAATAGTCGGCGGCGATGGAAGGGCGCGGCGCACAGCGGCATCGCGGGGCGATCTTGACCGCGGTCGCGGTGGCGGCGCGCGCGGGCACGTTCGGCAACCCCAACATCCATGTCGACGAGCAATTCTACCTCTATGTCGCGCGCCGCATGCTGGAGGGCGCGCGGCCGTTCGTCGACGTGTGGGATCGCAAGCCAATCGGGCTGTTTGCCCTGTACCTGCCGGCGGCGGCGCTGCCCTATTCCTGGTCGATCTGGGCCTATCAGGCGCTGGCGCTGGTCGCGGTGGTCGCGACCGGCTGGCTGGTCATGCGGATCGCCCAGGTGGTCGGCTGGGGCCGCGGCGCGCTTGCTGCCGGTCTTGCCTATATCCTGCTGCTGAACTGGTTCGGCGGGCAGGGCGGGCAGGCGCCGGTATTCTACAATACGCCGGTCGCGCTCGCCATGCTGCTGATCCTGCGCGGCGGCGCACGGCGGGAACTGGCCGCCATGGCGCTGATCGGCCTTGCGCTTCAGATCAAATATTCGGTGGTGGTCGAGGGCGTGTTCGCCGGCCTCTGCATATTGTGGCGGCATTGGCGCGCGGGGGAGCGTGGCGGGCTGCTGCGGCGCGCCGTGTTGCTGGTGCTGGTGGCGCTGGCGCCGACCGCGGCAGTATGGCTCTGGTACGCGGCGCAAGGCCAGTCGGCGGCGTTCGTCCATGCCAATTTCGTGTCGATCCTGCAGCGCGGCGGTGATCCGGCGGCGCCTCGGCTGGCGTTGCTGCTGACGCTGCTCGGCTGGATGGCCGTGCCGATCGCGATGGCGGTGATGGGCCTGCGCGGCGGTGATGCGGCGGGGCGGCGCTTCGTCGCCGGATGGCTGGCCGCCGCGCTGGTCGGCGTCGCCGTACCGGGCGGGTGGCTGCTCCATTATGCGCTGCCGGTCATGCTGCCGGTGTCGGTGGCGATCGCCGGGCTGTTCTGCGTGCGCCCGCGGCTGACGATCGGCTTCCTCGTCCTCGCCGCGTTGGTGGGGCAGGGCGTCCTGTGGTCCGACCGGCAGGGGCGCGGCACGCCTGCCGCGTTCGACGCCCTCGCCGCTCGCCTGCGCGCGGCGCCGCCGGGCTGCCTTTATGTCTATTCGGGTCCGCCCGGCCTGCTCGATGCCAGCGGGCGCTGCGCCTCGTCGCGCTATGTCTTTCCCGCGCATCTCTATCGTATCCACGAATCGCGCGCGGTCGGCGTCGACCAGGCGCAGGAGGTGACGCGGATCTTCGCCCGGCGACCGGCCGTGGTCGTGCTGCGACCATTTTCCCCCGGTGAGCGGCCGGAAATCCGCGCGCTGGTGGAATCGCGCCTCGCCAGCGCCTATCGCCCGTTGCCGCCGGCACGATTGGGAAGCGAGACGCTGCAGATATGGGTTCACCGATGACCGGCGCGGCCGCACGTTTCGGCTGGCACGCCGACAGCTACGACACATCGCTCGCCTCGATCCGCTATCGCCTGCTGATGCCGCTGGAGGCATTGCAGGCGCAGGGCGTGCCGATCGCGCGCTTCGATCCCGCGCGTGATCCCGCAAGCTATGATGCGGTGATCTTCTCCAAGTCGCACTCCGCCGGGGCGGTGGCGGCGGCGCAGGCGCTGCGGGCGGCGGGGCGCGGCGTAATCTTCGACCTGTGCGACAATCTGATCGCTGCCCATGCCGTGCGGCATGTCAGCGACGCGCGGCTCGCCCGCTTTCGCGCGATGCTCGACGCGGCGACTCACCTCACCTTTTCCACCGCCATGCTGGCCGAGCAGATCGGCGCTGCTGTGCCCGGTGCCACCGCCGACCGCCGCGTCATCCCCGATGCGCTCGACATGCCCGATACGCTGCCGCCGCCCAGCTCGCGCGATGGACTGCGGCAGATGGCGGCGCTTGATCGCTTTCTCGCCCGCCGCCCGGATGCGCTCCACGCCATCTGGTTCGGCAAGAGCCTGGGCAGCGTGTCGGGCTATGCCCACCTTCACGCCGTCGCCGACCTGCTCGCGGCGCAGCCCTTCCCGATCACGTTGACCGTGGTCAGCAACGCGCCGCTGCGCTGGCTGCTCGGCCGCTGGCGCTGGCGGCTGCCGGTCCATTATGTCGGCTGGCGGCAGGAGACGGCGCATGCCGTGCTGCAACGGCACCGGGTCGCCGTGCTGCCGGTCGCGTCGAACGATTATACGGTGGGCAAGACGATCAACCGCCCGGCCACCGCGCTGCTCGCGGGGCTCGGCGTCGTGGCCGATTCGATTCCCTCCTATGAGGAACTGCGCCCGTTCGTCGCGCTCGACGATTGGGAGGGGGGGCTGGCCCGCTACTACCGCCAATGGGAGGCGGAACAGCCGCTGCTGGCGGCGGGCCGCGCGCATCTTGCGGCGCGTTACAGCCCGCTGGCCGTCGCGCGCCAGTGGCGGGTCGTTCTCGACCGCCTCTAGGCCGCGCGCGCCTGCTTTGCGGCCAGTTGCGCGGCATAATAGGCCATCAGGTCGACGGTATGCTCGCGGTCGGTGCGCACCTGGCCGGCGGCGACGATCGCCGCCCGGCGCAGCATCGCCGGGTCGCGCGCCTGCATCCGGGTGATCGCGCGGGCGCAGTCGATCGGGTCGCGCGCGGTGTACAATTCGGCGCAATGCGGATCGGCCACCTCGGCGCAGCCGCCGGTGTCGGGCACGATCAGCGGCAGCCCCGACGCCATCGCCTCCGACGCGACCAGCCCGAACGGCTCCGCCTCCGACCCGTGGATCAGCGCGTCGCAGCTCGCCATGATCCGCGCCAGCCGGTCGCGGTCATAGACCGGCCGAAACAGGCGGATATGCGGCGATCCCGCGATCCGTTTCTCCATCCGCTCGGTATCCACGCCCTGCCCCAGCAGGATCATGCCGACCGGCAGGCGGGCGCCCGCGCGCTCGACCGCGTCGATCACCATCGGCCAGCGCTTTTCGGGATGGTGGCGGCCCAGCCCCAGCAGCAACAGGCCGTCCGCCGGCAGCCCGCATTGCGCCAGCAGCGCCTCGCGCAGCCGTTCATCGCGGAAGGTGGGTGAAAAGTGGCTGCGCTCGATCCCCAGCGCCATCGCCGCATCGATCCTGAGGCCGCGCGCGCGCAGCCGCTTTTCCAGCGCCGGGCCGTTGGTCACCACGCAATCATACAGGTCGAGGAAGCGCGCCATGTAGCGCGTGTACCAGCCGAACGCCCGCTCGATCCGCTCATGGCTGGCGACGCCTTCGAACCAGCGCTGCGCATAAGCGGCCATATTGTCATTGTGCATGAAGAAGGACTTAAGCGCGCGTCCTTCCCACTGGCCGACGAACCACGCCGGGCGCCAGGGCGACGAACACTCGACCACATCGGGATCATAATGGTCGAGCAGCCGGGTGATCGCCTCGCGATCCCAGAACAGGCCGTAATTGCTGTCGAACGGCAGCCGCGGCGAGCGAACGTAATGGATCGCGCCGCCGCCGGGGCGCTCCTCGATCCGATCCTCGGTCCCCGCGGCGAGCACGATCAGCTCATGCCCCAGATCGTTCATGATGCCGATCTTGCGGTCGATATACGTCCGCACCCCGCCGCCAGTGGGGGAGTAGAATTCGTTGACGTCGACGACGCGCATGATCAGCGCCCCACCGGACCGAAGCTGGGGATGACGCCGCGCAGATATTGCGCGCGCACGGTGACTCGCGCGACGCCGCGCGGCACGGTGACGATCGCCTGCGACAGCTTGGGCTTTGATCGGCCGAGCCGCTCGTTCGATGGCACGCCGGCGCCGTCGGTCCAGACGTTGAACTTGTTCTTGCCGTCGCGATCATGCGTCACGAACAGCGCGTAGCGGCCCGGTGCGGGCGCCTTGATGCACAGGGTGATCGGGTCGGCGGACGGTGTCGGCACGCGTACCCGGCGGAAGAACTTGCCCTCCTTGATCAGATCGCGGTCGTCCTTGAGGAAATCCTCCTCCGTCGCGGGGTACAGCTCCAGCTTCAGCGATCCGGTGCGATCCTTCAGTCCCTGGATCGTGACCTCGATCGCCGACCCGTCGCGCTGGACACAGGAGGCCGCGTCGCTGCCGAGCACGCGCGCCTGCGCCGCCAGCGGCATGGAGGCGGCGGCGAGCGCAGCCGCGGCGAGGATCATGCGCGCCATAGCTTCAGTCCCTTCCATCCGGCGACAGCCGCAAATGCCGCCATCAAAATCACATGCACGCCCAGCGTCAGCGCCGAGACGAAGGCGATCATCTCGCTGAGCGCCTGATCCTGGCCAATCAGTAGGATCGCGAAGCTGGCGAACAGTAGGTCCTTGTTGGGCACCAGCGGCAATCGTGACACCAGCAGCCGCGCGGCCGACAGGAACAGCCACATCCACAGGGGAACGTCGGGCATCGCGAAATGCCACGCCAGCGCCAGCAGCAGCGAGCTGACCGCGATTCGCGCGCAATGGACGAGGAAGATGAACCACAGGTCGCGGCGCGGCAGCGAGAAGACGCGCTTGGAAAACAGCAGCAGGGCAAGGCTGATGCCCAGGGTGATGATCGCGGAACCGACGATGGCGTGCAGCACGGTCGCCGGCATCAGCTGATAGCCGACCGGCAGCGCCAGCGCGCACAAGAGGATCGTCGCGGCATTGCCGGCAATGGCCGACAGCAGCGATACGTCCTTCACCGCGCCGAACGGCGCCGCCACCAGCCGAGCGCGCGCCCGCGCCCAGGCGTAGAAATAGGCCTCGCCCGAATAGCCGAGCACCACGTCGTTCGCGATCCGCTTCTTGTGGAGCGCGACAAAGCCGGCGGCGGGAATCCGCCACAGCCGGCGAAAGATGATGAAATCCCCGGTCGGCGCCGTCATGTAGAGCGCAAGGAAGGCGACGTAGAACCAGGGGGAGGTGGGCGTGGCGCGGCTGAGCCCGGCCAGCCCGGAATCCAGCAGCTCACGACCGAGCATCACCACCATGGCAACGCTCAGCACGCCGCCAAGGATGGTGGGCCAGCGACGCTTCAGCGTCCGGGTCGGTTCCAGAGCGGCGATGTCGGGCAGATCGCTGTCGATCACGCCCGCCGGCACGCTGGTGGCTTTCGCGGTCAAAACGTTGAACTTCCTTTGCACGCATTCCGCATAACGCCCCCGCGGAATGGTTCGGGCAGATGCCGGGGGAATGTGGTTTCTTTTCGGCGGAAATCTGGGCGGGAGGTAGCAGGATACAAGATGAGCAGCGCCGAACACATCCTCAGTTACGCCCAGACGCTTCGTGGCGGCGGGGTGGAACGGGCATTGTTGCGGCTGGCTGGCGAGTGGATTGCGCTGGGGCGACGCGTCACGCTGGTGATCGGAAGCAAGGAGGGGCCGCTGGCACGCGAGCTTCCCGGAGGCGCCGATGTCCTGTTGCTCGATTCGCCCGCATACCGCGCCTTGCTGTCGCTGCCGCGCCATGTGCGCGCGACGCGCCCCGACGTGATCTTCTGCCCCGGCAGCCATTATACCGGCGTCGCGGCCTGGACCCGCTGGCGGCTGGGCGCGGCGACGCCGCCAATCGTCGGCAAGGTTTCCAATGCGCTCGCCCGCCCCGATCATGGCGCCGTGACCGGCCTCGCCCATGCGCTGTGGCTGCGGCAGCACCCGCGATTCCTTGACCGGGTGGTGGCGATGACCCCGGCGAGTGCGGCGGAAACGGCGGCGGCGATGCGGCTGACGCCATCATCGGTGCCGATCATCCCCAACCCGCCGGCGCGGCCGATCGCGGGTGCCCCCCAACTCAATCTGCCGCCGCGCTATGTGCTCGGCGTCGGCCGACTCGCGCCGCAGAAACGGTGGGACCAGCTCGTGTCGGCGATCGCCGCTATGCGCGAGCGGGTGCCGCTGGTCATCCTGGGCGAAGGGGAGGGACGCGACGCGCTGATGGCGCAGGCGCGCGCGCTTGGCGTCGACCTGATCCTCCCCGGCCATGTAGCCGATCCGCTGCCCGCCATGGCCGGCGCGGCGCTCCTCGCGCTGACGTCCGATTTCGAAGGCTCGCCGGGCGTGCTGCGTGAAGCGCTGTCGATGGGAGCGCCGGTGGTATCGACGGATTCATCGCCCGCCGTGGCGGAGATCATCGCCGACCCGGCCTGGGGTGCGGTGGTGCCGCGCGAGGATCCGGCAGCGTTGGTCGCGGCACTCGACCATTGGATGGTCGCGCCGCGCCCCGCGCCGGTCACGCCGCCGGGCAGCGATTCGGCGGCGCGCTACCTCGCGCTGTTCGATTCGCTCATGCCGGCTTGACCCGCTCCGGCGCGGCCGCCTGCACCGCGGGCAGCGCCAGATTGGCTGCCTCGGCGGCGCACAGCCGGGGATAAGGCGTCAGATCCATCTCGAACCGGCGCGCATTGTACAATTGCGGCACCAGGCAGATGTCGGAAATGTCGGGGCTGTCGCCGCCCAGGAAAGGGCCATCGCCGGCCATCTGCTCGAGCGCGGCCAGCCCCTCGGCCACCCAGTGGCGGTACCATGAATCCTTGGCCGGCTGATCGGCGCCGAATTGCGATTCCAGCCGCTTCAGCACGCGCAGATTGTCGATCGGGTGGATATCCGCCGCGATCACCAGCGCGCGGGCGAGCTGACCGGCGCGCACGAACGGATCCTTCGACACCATCGGGGGATCGTCGAAGTTCGCGTCCAGCCAGTCGACGATGGCGAGGCTCTGCACCAGCGGCCGCCCATCGACGACCAGGGTCGGGACCAGCCCCTGCGGGTTGAGCGCGCGGTTCGCCGGCGCTGCCTGCTCCGCCGCCGCCAGGTTCACCGGCACGCTGTCGTGCCGAACGCCCTTCAGGTTGAGGCAGATCCGCACGCGATAGGCGGCGGACGAGCGCCAGTAATCGTGCAGGACGATCTTCATGCTTCTGGCGCCTCGTCATCGTCGCGCACCGTTTCGCTGCGACGCTCCATCGCCGCCTTGATCATCGCGGTCATCGGATCGGCAAGCGCAAGGCCGAGAATGCCGAACAGCGCGCTGGCGAGGATCTGCGCGCCCAGCGTCAGCGCCGGCGGCATGTCGACGGTGCGCTTCGCCACCATCGGGATCAGCACATAGCCGTCGAACGTCTGCACGATCACATAGGTGCCGATCGCCCACAGCCCGGTGTCGACCCCGGCGGAAAAGCCCACCGCGATCATCAGCGCGCCCGAGATGAAGGCGCCGATATTGGGGATGAAGGCGAGGATACCGGTCAGGATGCCAAGGATCATCGCCATCGGCACGCCGCCCAGCATCAGCGCGAGCCAGGTCAGCACGCCCTCCGCGATCATGCCGAGGATGCGGCCGAACAACAGGCGGCGCAGCGTGTCGCCCATCCGTTCGGTGGTGATGGCGAATTCCTCGCGCTGATCCTGCGGGATCATCCACTGCAGCCCACGTTCGTACACGCGCGGGTCCATCGCGATGAACAGGCCGATCACGACGATCATGAACAAGGTGGTGAGCGCGCCCACCGCGGTGCCAACCCAGGAGGTCAGCCGCCCGACGGAGCTCATCGCTTCGCGCGCGAGGCCGCTGAAATCGGACGCGCCCGGCATCAGCCCCTGTTCGGAGAGGAAGCTGGTGAGCCTGATCGCCTGCGCCTCCAGCGTGGTGCGCAGTTCGTTCACCTGCTCGGCCACCTGCACGCCGGTGAGGACAAAGGTGCCGACCAGGAACACGACGGTCAGCAGGCAGACGATGAGCAGGCGCCACGCCCGGCCGATGGGAAGAACCCGGCCCAGCAGGCGTACCCCGCCGTCCAGCAGCGAGGCAAAGACCAGCCCGGCGAAGATGATGAGCAGCGGCTGCACCAGCAGCACGACGAGCGCAATCGCCGATGCCATGCCCAGCCATACTGCCGCTCGTCTTATTTCCCGGCGTGTCTCGGGATTGCGCACTTCATTCGGGCTGGCACCTTCGACCAGCCTGACCTGCCCCTCGCTCACTCGCCCTCCGGTCGCAGCGAAGTGCCGGCACGGCCGCTGCGCAGCGATCCAAACCATGTCAGCGGGTTAATGGTTGCCGATCCATCGACGGAGAAGGTGATGAATTCGGCCCGACCGCCGATATTCTCCCACGGCACCGGACCCCCGAGGCCCTTTTCACTGCCACCCAGCGCAAAACGGCTATCGGCCGAGCGGTCGCGATTGTCGCCCATCAGGAAGACGTGATCGGCCGGAATCTTGATCGGACCATAATAATCACCGGGGCTGGCGCCCAGCTCGACCGTGTCGAAGCGGCGACCGTTGGGCAGCGTCTCGGTGACGATCGGCAAGCGGCAGACGATCTTGCCGTCGGGCCGGGTGATGCGCGCGCCGGGATATTGCCAGGGGTCGCAGGTCGCATTCTTGTCCACCGGCATGTCGCGATAGTGGATCGGGCCGCGCTCGACCGGCTTGCCGTTCAGGATCACCGTGCCCGCGCGCACTTCCAGCGTGTCGCCCGGCAGGCCGATGACGCGCTTGATATAGTCGCTGGTCTGGCCCGGCGGGGTGACGATGACGACGTCGCCGCGCTCGGGCATCTTGCCCCACACGCGGCCGCGCCACGCCGGGAGCTGCACCGACCAGCTTTCCACCGGCCGCCGCAGCACCACGTTCTCGACGATCGCGGCCGGATTGGGGATCGTCGGCGACACGAACGACCAGCCATAGGCATATTTAGATACGACGAGGCGGTCGCCCACCTCCAGCCCCGGCAGCATCGATTCGCTGGGGATGTAGAACGGCTTGGCAAGCAGGCTGTGGAAGCCGAGCACCGCGATGATCAGCCAGAACATCCCCTTGGCCTCGCCCCACCAGTCGAATCGGCTGGCATGGCGACGCGGCGCGTCATCGGCGGGCGGCTCGGTCGTCTGCAGTTTTTCGGCCAGGTCGTTCACAGGATGGGGATCACTTGTCCGGGATCGCCTCGATGATCACAAAGGCCTGCGCCCAGGGATGATCGTCGGTCAGGGTGAGGTGGATGGCGGCGCGGTGGCCGAGGGGAATCATCGCGTCGAGCCGCGCCTTGGCGCCGCCGGTCAGCGCCAGCGTCGGCGCGCCCGATGGAGCGTTGACCACGCCAATGTCCTTCATGAACACGCCGCGGCTGAAACCGGTGCCGACCGCCTTGGAGAACGCCTCCTTGGCGGCAAATCGCTTGGCATAGGTGCCCGCGACGGTGAATGGCCGGCGGCGCGCCTTGGCACGCTCGACATCGGTGAAGACGCGGTTTTCGAACCGTTCGCCGAAGCGGTCGAGCGAGTTGCGGATCCGCTCGATGTTGCAGAGATCGGATCCCAGCCCGATGATCACCGCGCCACGTCCATCGCCGCGCGCATGCGGCGGATCGAGTCCGCAAGGCCGATGAAGATCGCCTCGCCGATCAGGAAATGGCCAATGTTGAGCTCAACCACCTGCGGGATCGCCGCGACCGGCGCAACATTGTCGAAGGTGAGGCCGTGGCCGGCATGAACCTCGATCCCGTTCTTCGCGGCCAGCGCGGCGGCATCGGACAGGCGGCGCAGCTCCTCGGCGCGGGCCGGCCCGTCGAGCTCGCAATAAAGCCCGGTGTGAAGCTCCACCACGGGCGCACCCAGGCGCAGCGCAGCGTCGATCTGGCGCGCGTCGGGCTCGATGAACAGCGACACGCGCGAACCAGCGGCGGTGAGTTCCGCCACCATCGGCTGCAGGCGATCGTGGAGCCCGGCGGCATCGATGCCGCCCTCGGTCGTCCGCTCCTCGCGCTTCTCGGGGACGATGCACACCGCATGCGGCCGGTGCTTCAGCGCGATGGCGAGCATTTCCTCGGTCGCCGCCATTTCCAGGTTCAATGGGATGGTCAGTTGCTCGGTCAGCCGCGCGATGTCGTCATCGGTGATGTGGCGCCGGTCCTCGCGCAGGTGAGCGGTGATCCCGTCCGCGCCCGCGTCCGCCGCCAGCAGCGCCGCACGCACCGGATCGGGGTACGTACCGCCGCGCGCGTTGCGCACGGTGGCGACGTGATCGATGTTGACCCCCAGGCGCAGCTTCTGATTCACGCGGCGGCCCGGCTCCCCGGCTTGATCGCCGGAATTGCTGCCAGTTCGGGCGGAACCGCATCCGGCTCGTAGGTCGGTACCTCCAGCTTGATCAGCGGGAAGAATGGGACGCCGATGTCGGCAGCGCCGTTCGAACGATCGACCAGCGCGGCGCCGGCGATGACCCGGCCCCCTGCCGCCTCGATCGCCTTGATCGCCTCGCGGGAGGACAGCCCGGTGGTGACGACGTCCTCCATCATCAGCACTTCCTGCCCCTCGCGCAGGCGGAATCCACGGCGCAGCTCAAAGGTGCCGGTCGGGCGTTCGACGAACATCGCCTCGACGCCCAGCGCGCGGGCCATCTCGTGCCCCGCGATCACCCCGCCCATCGCCGGGGAGACGACCGCCGTGATCCGCTCGCGCAGGTCGGCGGGCAGGCGCGCGGCCAGCGCCTCGGCCAGGCGCGCACCGCGGCGCGGGTCCATCAGGACGCGGGCACATTGCAGGTAGCGGGACGACCGCAGGCCCGATGACAGGATGAAATGCCCCTCTAGAAGCGCGTCCGCCGCGCGAAATTCGGCCAGCACATCGTCGTCGGTCACTCTACGCCCTTTCGTAATGTCTCGATGAATAAGGTCGCGCCGGGCGCCGCGCAACAAAGCGAAACGCCCTGTGGGCAAATAATGGCACATGCGTGCTTGAGGCGCGCGAAACCCCTCCGTATAGGCGGCAGAGTCTAAGGGTCTGCGCAGGGGGTGCGCTGGCCGCACACCGGAGAGGTAAGGTTACCGCACGGATGAGAAGCGCGTTCAAGGGATGGATGCTGGCCGCTGGGCTCGCGCTGGCAGGCCTTGCGCCTGCGGCTGCCCAACCGGCCGCAACGGAGGGCAATGCCGCAAGCGCGCCCGCAGCAGTGGGCACGATCGGCAATTCGGCCAACACGGCAGAGCGGGCGCCTGACCAGGCACCCACCGCGCCGCAAGTTGCCGCCGACGGCGCGCCGGTATTGTCGGCGGAACCGATCATCGGCCAGCCGACCGATCGCCTGATGTCGATCCAGCCGCAGGTGACCAAGAACGGTCAGCGCGCGATGGGTTTCCACAACAACATCCTGCTGCCGCTGATCGTCATCATCTGTCTGCTGGTGCTGGTGCTGCTGGTGTGGGTGGTGATCCGCTACCGCCAGGCCGCCAACCCGATCCCGTCCAAGACCAGCCACAACACCATCATCGAAGTGGTGTGGACGCTGGCGCCGGTGCTGATCCTGGTGGCCATCGCGGTGCCCTCGATCGGTCTGCTCTCCGCCCAGTACAAGCCTGCCCCGGCGGGCGCGGTGACGCTGAAGGCGATCGGCAACCAATGGTATTGGAGCTATCAGTATCCGGATCATGGCGGCGTCGAAATCACCGCCAACATGCTGAAGGAAAAGGACGAGGTCGCCGCTGGCGAGCGCTTCCGTACCGACGCTGACGGCCCCCGCCTGCTTGCCACCGACAACCGCGTCGTCCTGCCGGTCGGCGTGCCGATCCGCCTCATCACCACGGCCAATGACGTGATCCACAGCTGGGCGATCCCGGCCTTCTGGATCAAGCTGGACGCTGTGCCGGGCCGCCTCAACGAAACCAGCTTCACCATCGAGAAGCCGGGTGTCTATTTCGGCCAGTGCTCCGAACTGTGCGGCGCGCGCCACGCGTACATGCCGATTGCGGTCGAAGCCGTCCCGCCGGCGCAGTTCGCGGCGTGGATCCGTTCCAAGGGTGGCTCGATGCCGGGTGCGGCGCAGCCGTCATCGGCCGAGATTCCGCAGCCGGGCGCCGACAATTCGGCGAGCGTCGCGGCTGACGCGAACACCGCCGACATGATGACCGGCCCGACGCAGAACGCGACGGCCGAACCCGCCACCTCGCCTCAGGGCGCCACCGGCAATCCGGGCGGCACCGGCGACACGGGACGCTGAGACCATGACCGATACCGCACTTCAACCATCCGCATTCCAGGCGCATGACGATCACGCGCACCACCATGACGCGGATCACAAGCCGTCGTTCTTCGCGCGCTGGTTCATGTCGACGAACCACAAGGACATCGGCACGCTCTACCTGATCTTCGCGATCTTCGCGGGGATCATCGGCGGCGCGATTTCCGGCCTGATGCGCGTCGAGCTGCGCGATCCGGGCATCCAGTATCTGCCGACATGGCTCGCCATGCTGCATGGTCCTGGCACGTTCGACGACGCGCTTCACCTGTGGAACGTCCTGATCACCGCCCACGGTCTGATCATGGTGTTCTTCATGGTCATGCCGGCGATGATCGGTGGCTTCGGCAACTGGTTCGTCCCGCTCATGATCGGCGCGCCGGACATGGCGTTCCCGCGCATGAACAACATCAGCTTCTGGCTGCTGGTCCCATCGTTCATGCTGCTCCTTGCCTCGCCGTTCTTCGGCGCGGGCGCGGGCACCGGCTGGACCGTTTATGCGCCGCTTTCCACTTATGGTGAGCCGGGGCCGTCGGTCGACATGGCGATCCTGTCGCTCCACCTGTCGGGCGCCTCGTCGATCCTGGGTGCGATCAACTTCATCACCACCATCTTCAACATGCGCGCGCCGGGCATGACGCTGCACAAGATGCCGCTGTTCGCCTGGTCGGTGCTGGTCACCGCGTTCCTGCTGCTCCTGTCGCTGCCGGTTCTCGCCGCGGCGATCACGATGCTACTGACCGACCGTAACTTCGGCACGACCTTCTTCGATCCGGCCGGCGGTGGCGATCCGGTGCTCTACCAGCACCTGTTCTGGTTCTTCGGCCACCCCGAAGTGTACATCATGATCCTGCCGGGCTTCGGCATCATCAGCCACATCATCGCGACGTTCAGCCGCAAGCCGATCTTCGGCTACCTCGGCATGGCCTATGCGATGGTCGCGATCGGCGTCGTTGGGTTCGTCGTGTGGGCGCACCACATGTTCGCCACCGGCCTCAGCGTGAACACGAAGATGTACTTCACCGCGGCGACGATGGTGATCGCGGTGCCGACCGGCATCAAGATCTTCTCGTGGATCGCGACGATGTGGGGCGGCTCGCTCACCTTCAAGACCCCGATGGTCTGGGCGATCGGCTTCATCTTCATGTTCACCGTGGGCGGCGTGACGGGCGTCGTGCTCGCCAACGGCGGCGTCGACGATTACATGCACGACACCTATTACGTGGTGGCGCACTTCCACTACGTGCTGTCGCTGGGCGCGGTGTTCGCGCTGTTTGCGGGCTTCTACTACTGGTTCCCCAAGATGTCGGGGAAGATGTACAACGAGTTCCTCGGCCAGCTGCACTTCTGGGTGTTCTTCGTCGGTGTGAACATCCTGTTCTTCCCGATGCACTTCCTGGGCCTGCAGGGCATGCCGCGGCGCTACCCGGACTATCCGGACGCCTATGCCTATTGGAACCAGATCGCGACCCACGGCTATGAGATCATGGCGCTGGGCATGGTGATCTTCTTCATCAACCTGATTTGGTCGCTGGCGGCCGGCAAGAAGGCGCCCGACAACCCTTGGGGTGAAGGTGCGACGACGCTGGAGTGGACGCTGTCCTCGCCGCCGCCGTACCACCAGTTCGAGACGCTGCCGGTGATCGAGGACAGCAAGCACCATTGATCGCCAGCCGTCAGGGCACCAACGAAGCGCCCCGCGAGGAAACTCGCGGGGCGTTTTCGTTTAGGGGAATGGCCGGGTGGCGCGCGCTGCTGGCGGCGGCACGCGCAGGCCGACGTGGGGCACGAACAGGCTCAGCCACGATCAGGGAAGCAGGAAAGGTGGGCAGGCGCGCGTAAAGGGCGCCACATGTGCCGTGAGGTAAGAGGGGCAGACGGCACGCCACATCGCGCCGCAGGCATCACGCTGCGGCTACCGGGTCACCATCGCTGTCAGGAAGAAGATGGTGCCCAGGGACGGGATCGAACCGCCGACACTGCGATTTTCAGTCGCATGCTCTACCAACTGAGCTACCTGGGCACACCGACAGAACGTCGGGGAGCGGTCCCCCTAATCGGCTGAAGCGCCGCTGTCCAGCCCATCCGGGTCGATCTGTCGTCCGGGAATGCGATATCCTTCACCCAGCCATTGCAGCAGGTCGCGATCCTTGCACCGGCGGGAGCAGAACGGGGCATTGGCGGCGTCGCTGGGCTGCGCGCACAGGGGGCAGGTGTCGGTCATTCGTTGAATATGGGAACGCGCCCGGTGCGTTGCAGCAGGGCGGCGAGCCAGTCGGGGCGGGCAAGGATTCGCGCGCGTACCGCCGGCGGCAGGCGGAAGCGGTTGGGTGACGACGCTGGCGTGCGCTCGATCTGGCGCAGCGCCGCCCGTGCGGCGGCACCGACGGGGTCCGCACGAAGTAATTCGGGTAGCGAGGGCCGCGACCGGCCCCGCACGATCTGCAGAAAGCCGAAGCCGTTGACCGCGGTACGCTCGAACGGCCGCGCGAGCAGCGAATCGATCGCCGCAGCCACCGCCTGCCGCGCCTCGCGCCCCGCCAGCGTCGGAAAGTCGATCCCGATCGATCCGCCGATGTCGAGCCGCTCGATCGCGGCGGCAACCGCGGTCGCGGCGCGCACCGCCAGCGCGTCGAGCGGCGGATCGCCATCGACGTCGAACAGCGCCATTGCCGGCGTCGGCCAGAAGCGCAGCATGCCGCCCGGGAAGGGGATGTCGCCCGTCACCGCTTCCTCCAGCACCTCGGACCATCCCGCAGCCTCCAGCGCGTCCGGTTCGTGCGCCCGCAACGTGCGGACCGGTGCGTCGCGTAGCCGCTCCAGCAGCGTCGGGGCGGGGCAGGGGGCCGCATCGGTGATCCGGCCCCGCGGCGGCTTGGGGCGCCCGGGCTCGGGGATGGCGCCGCGCGTCACCTCGACCCGAACCGCCGCACCCAGCGTCGCCCCAGCGGCGGGGCGGACCAGCGCTATGTCCTCGCCGGAGTCGAGCCGGGCAAGGTCGCGTTCGATGAGGCGGGCGGGCGCGATCAGCCCGGGTTGCGGGCCGGCATCGTCGCACGCGATGCGGGCGCGGAGAATATGGCCGTCATCGTCGATCAGGGCGGCGCGCTGCTCGCCGATCCCCGCTTCGTATAGCCACTCAGCCAAGGATCACGCCGGCCGTGGCCAGCAGCGTGCGCGTTTCGAATAGCGGCAGGCCGACGACACCGGAATAGGAGCCGTCGATGCGGCGCACATAGGCCTCCGCGCGGCCCTGGATGGCATAGCCGCCTGCCTTGCCCAGCCCCTCTCCGCTCGCGACATAGCTGCGGATCTCCGCCTCCGTCAGCGGCTTGAACGCGACCATCGTGTCGGAGAGCCGCGTGCGCATCGTGCCCTCGCAGTCGACGACGATCACGGCGGACAGGCAATGGTGACGCCGGCCCGACAGGAGCCGCAGCATCCGCGCGAGATCGTCCTCGTCGGCGGGCTTGCCAAGGATGCGGGGTCCGACTGCGATGCTGGTGTCAGCGGCCAGCACGACCTCGCCGTCGCGGCGTGGCACCGCGGCTGCCTTGGCGGCAGCGACGCGCAGGACATAGTCGCGCGGGCGTTCCGCCTTCAGCGGCGTCTCATCGACGTCGGGCGCGACCACGCGCGCGGGCACGACGCCGATCTGCGCCAGCAGCGCAAGACGCCGCGGCGAAGCGGAGGCAAGGATCAGATCGGCCGCCATGCGCCGACCCCCGTTACGTTACAGGCCGCGCTTATTGCGGGCCGGGGCCGCCACGGCCGGGCATGAAGCGGTAGGTGATGCGCCCCTTGGTCAGATCATAAGGGGTCAGCTCGACGAGCACTTCGTCACCGACCAGCACGCGGATGCGGTTCTTGCGCATCTTGCCTGCCGTATGGCCGAGGATCTCGTGATCGTTCTCCAGCCGGACGCGGAACATGGCGTTGGGCAGGAGCTCGACCACCTGGCCGCGCATTTCGAGGAGTTCTTCTTTCGCCAAAAAATCGATCTTTCTGCGGATAAGGGCGCGCGGGCGCTTAGCCGAAGCAACGCCAAAAGAAAAGGCGCGCGGCGAAAGCGCAGGCGGCAACGCAGCCAAAATGTGGCTGGGCGGGGAATGTTTCAACCACCGTGGCGCAATTGCCGCGGTGGTGCCGGTCGGTGGCGACCGGCACGCCAGCGCCTAGCGCGTCGGGACGGGCGCGTCGCCGCTATAGTCGTAGAAGCCGCGCCTGGTCTTCTTCCCGTACCAGCCGGCCTCGACATATTTCACCAGCAGGGGGGCCGGGCGGAACTTGGGATCGCCGGTCGACTCGAACAGCACGCGGGTGATTTCCAGGCAGGTGTCGAGGCCGATGAAGTCGGCCAGCGTGAGCGGCCCCATCGGGTGGTTCAGGCCGAGCTGGCAGGCAAGATCGATGTCGCGGATCGTGGCGACGCCCTCGCCCAGCGCGAAGCACGCCTCGTTCAACATCGGCATCAGGATTCGATTGACGATGAATCCCGGCGCATCATTGGCGTGGACCACGGCCTTGCCCAGCGCGGTGGCATAGGTCTCGACCGTCTTGACCGTCTCGTCGGCAGTCGCGAGACCGCGGATCACCTCGATCAGGCCCATGACCGGCACCGGATTGAAGAAATGCACGCCGATGAAGCGCGCGGGATCGGGCGAGGCCTGCGCCAGCCGCGTGATCGGGATCGACGAGGTGTTTGAAGCGAGGATCGCCTGATGGCCGAGCACGGTGCCGACCTCGGCGAAGATCGCGCGCTTCACTTCCTCGCGCTCGGTCGCCGCCTCGATGATGAGGCCGCACGACGACATGCCCTGCACGCCCTCAATCGGCTCGATCCGCGCCAGCGCCTGTTCGCGCGCCTGCGGCTCGATCTTACCCTTCTCGACCGCACGATCGAGTTGCCGCGCGATGCCGGCCTTGCCGGCCTCGGCGCGCGCCTTGTCGACGTCGGTCAGGAGGACGCGATAGCCGGCCTGGGCGGAAACCTGCGCGATCCCCGCGCCCATCTGCCCTGCGCCGATGACGCCGACTGCCTGCATGATTGTCTTCCCTTGTTCGAACTCACGAGGGGCGCGCTCTAGCCGCTTGTGACACGATTTGTCGAAGCGGGAATCAACGACGGGTGCGGTTCGGCGTGCGGCGCAGCCCGGTCAGGAAGCGGAAAGGAGAGCGTGCCGCTCCCCGTCTTGATTGTCGCTCAGGCGGCCTTGCGCAGGTCCAGCCGGTCCCAGATCTCGACCAAGGCGTCGGTCAGTTCCTGCATCATCGCTTCGCTGTGCGCAGGACCCGGCGTAAAGCGCAGCCGCTCGGTACCGCGCGGGACCGTCGGGTAATTGATCGGCTGAACGTAGATGCCGTATTCGGCCAGCAGCACGTCGCTGATCTTCTTCGCCTTTACCGGGTCGCCGACCATCACCGGCACGATATGCGTGTCGCCGATCATCACCGGCAGGCCGGCCTCGGTCATCATTTCCTTCAATCGTGCAGCGGCGGCCTGCTGGCCCTCGCGCTCGACCGAGGAGCTCTTGAGGTGGCGCACGCTCGCCAGCACGCCGGCGACCAGCACGGGCGAGAGCGAGGTGGTGAAGATGAAGCCGGGCGCATAGCTGCGGATGACGTCGATGATCGTCTTGTCCGCGGCGATATAGCCGCCCATCACGCCGAACGCCTTGCCCAGCGTGCCCTCGATGATGGTCAGCCGGTGCGCGACCTCGTCACGCTCCGAAATGCCGCCGCCGCGCGCGCCGTACATGCCCACGGCATGGACTTCGTCGAGATAGGTGAGCGCATTATACTTGTCGGCGAGGTCACAGATCGCCGCGATCGGGGCGACATCGCCCTCCATCGAATAGACGCTCTCGAACGCGATCAGCTTGGGCGTCGCGGGATCGTCGGCGGCGAGCAGTTCCTCGAGATGCGCCAGGTCATTGTGGCGGAACACGCGCTTCTCGCAGCCCGCGTTGCGGATGCCGGCGATCATCGAGGCGTGATTCAGTTCGTCGGAATAGATGATGCAGCCCGGCAGCACTTTGGCCAGCGTCGCCAGCGTCGCTTCGTTGGAAACATAGCCCGACGTGAACAGCAGCGCGCCTTCCTTGCCGTGCAGGTCGGCGAGCTCGGCCTCCAGGTCGACATGATAATGCGTGTTGCCACCGATGTTGCGCGTGCCGCCGGAGCCCGCGCCGACATCGTGCAGCGCCTCTTCCATCGCCGCGATCACCTTGGGGTGCTGCCCCATCGCGAGATAATCGTTGGAGCACCAGACGGTGATCGGCTTCGGGCCATTGTGGCCGGCGAAGCACCGCGCGCTGGGATAATGGCCCTTGTTGCGCAGAATATCGATGAAGACGCGGTAACGGCCTTCGGCGTGGAGACGGTCGATCGCCTGCGAAAAGGCGCGGGTGTAATCGACCGGCTTGGCCGAAAGAGCGTCGATGGACATGGGGGCGCACTTACTCTCCCCAACCCGCAGTTTCCAGCGGATTCGGGCTTTTTCAGTGATCGGCCGGGTCGCTAACTCGGCTCCGCGGCATCGGTTCCCGCTGTCCTGTGGCGGAATCAGAGCCGCTCGACGCGATCGAAACCATAGCGTGCCAGCGCCCGATCGAGCCCGGGCGCAACATCGCCGGTGAAGACCGCGAGGTCGGCCTGATCGCGGGCGAACGTCTGCCCCTGCGTCAGATAGGCGATGCGCTGCCCAATGCCCGGGCCGCCATCGACAAAGGTGACTGGCCGGCCGACCGCCTCGGCCAGTTCCTCGCTCAGCAGCGGGAAATGGGTACAGGCGAGCACGATCGTGTCGATCGCGTCGCCGCCGGGCGCGGCGAGCATCGGCGCGATCGCGTCGCGCACCGCGTCGGGCGACACCGCCTCACCGCGCAGCTTCGCCTCCGCCAGCGTGACCAGGTCGGCCGAGCCGTGGCGGATGACCTGGCAGTCGCTGGCGAAGCGGGTGGCGAGGTCGTCGACATAGGCCTGCCGCACGGTCGCCGCCGTGCCAAGGACGCCGATCACGCGGGTCCGGCTGATCGCCGCGGCCGGCTTGATCGCCGGCACGGTGCCGACGATCGGCACGTCGAGCGCGGTGCGCACGGCGCCCAGCGCAATCGTCGAGGCGGTGTTGCACGCGATCACGATCAAGCGAGGCCGATATCGCTCCGCAAGGCGGCCGAGCAGCGCCGGAACGCGGCCGGCAATCTCGGCTTCCTGCTTCACCCCATAGGGAAAACCGGCCGAATCGGCGGCGTAGATCAGGCGCGCGACGGGCAGTTCGCGGCGGGCGGGGGCGACGATCGACAGGCCGCCGACACCCGAATCGAAGAACAGGATCGGGCGCGGATCGCTCATCCCCGCCTCTTACGGATCCGACGCGCGGGGGAAAAGCGCGAGTCGCGGCCGGCCCTGTCGCGATGCTCGCCAAAGGGCGGCATTAATGCATGTTAGTAGTAACAGCCGTTTCGTTCGGCTAACGTCACGAGCAACGGAGGAAATGTCTCTGCCGACCGAGATCATCTGGGGACCACCGCTTCTCGCGCTGGTGATTGGCTATCTGCTGGGATCCATTCCCTTCGGCGTTCTGCTCACCCGGGCGAGCGGCGCTGGGGACCTGAGGCAGATCGGCTCCGGCAATATCGGCGCGACCAATGTGCTGCGCACCGGCCGCAAGGGGCTGGCAGCCGCCACGCTGCTGCTCGACCTTGCCAAAGGCTGGGCGGCGGTGGTGATCGTCGCAGCGCTGCTACCGGGCGACGAACAACTCGCCGCGGCCGGTGCGTTCGTCGGCCATTGCTATCCCGTGTGGCTGCGATTTCGCGGCGGCAAGGGCGTCGCGACGTTGATGGGCATCGTGCTGGCGCTGCATCCGCCGCTGGCCTTGGTCTATGCGATCGTCTGGCTGGGTTTGCTGGCGACGCTGCGCATTTCCTCGGTGGCGGGGATGGCCGCTGCGGCCAGTGCGCCGGTGGCGGCCGCCGTGTTCGACCGGTTCGATCTGGTCCCCCTGCTGCTCGCGCTCGCGCTGATCGTGATCTGGAAGCATCGTGACAATATCGGGCGATTGCTCGACGGGGCGGAGCCGCGGGTCGGCCGCAAGGGTGGCTGACGCCGATCCGCGCGACGATGGTGCCGACCGACTTCGGCTGATCCGGACGCCGGGCGTCGGGCCGGTCACCTACCGCCAGCTGCTGCGCCGCTTCGGCACCGCGCGCGCCGCCATCGAGGCGCTGCCTGAGCTATCCCGCCGCGGCGGTGGGCGGGTGCGAACCGCGGCCGATCCGCGCGTGATCGCTCGCGAGATGGAGACGGTGGCGCGGCTCGGCGCGCGGCACGTGTTCCATGACGATCCCGACTATCCGGCGCTGCTTGCCACCTTGGCTGATGCGCCTGCGGTGCTGACGGTTCGCGGGCATTTCCCTGACCCTGCCGCCAACAGCGTCGCGATTGTCGGTGCCCGCAACGCCTCGGCCGCGGCATGTCGCTTCGCACGCGGTCTGGCGCATGATCTGGCCGCGGAGGGCACGGTGGTCGTGTCAGGACTGGCGCGCGGGATCGACACCGCCGCCCATGTCGGCGCCGGCCCTGCCACGGTCGCGGTCATCGCCGGCGGGATCGACATCGCCTACCCGCCCGAAAACGCCGCGCTGCAGGAACGGATCGCGGCGGAAGCGCTGCTCGTCGCCGAAATGCCGGTTGGCACAGAGCCGCGCGCGCGCCACTTTCCCCACCGCAACCGGATCATCGCCGGCTGGGCGCAGGGCACGTTGGTGGTGGAGGCGGCGCCCAAATCGGGCTCGCTGATCACCGCGCGGCTGGCGGGCGAGGCAGGGCGCGACGTGATGGCGGTGCCGGGCAGCCCGCTCGATCCACGGGCGCAAGGGTGCAATCTGCTGATTCGCGACGGGGCCACGCTGGTCCAGAACGCCCACGACGTGCTGGAGCAGATCCGGCCGTTCGATCCCCGCGTCGTCCGCACGCCATTCGTGCCGTTCGAGGCGCAGCCACCCGCCGACGCCGATGATCAGGCGCGCCGCGCCGTGGTCGCGCTGCTTGGCCCGGCGCCAACCCCGGTGGACGAGGTGATCCGCCAATCCGGTGTGCCCGCCGCGGTGGTGCAGATGGTGCTTCTGGAACTGGAGATCGCCGGCCGGCTCGATCGTCATGCCGGCGGGCGAATCAGCCTGACGATGTGACCGGCGCGCCCGCGTCGATCAGGCCGCGGGCGGCAGCCACGACAGATCGAGCCCCGCCAGCCGGTCGGTGTAATTGGCCGACCGCCCCAGCCGTCCTTCATCGAGAAGCGTCACACGGCCCGAATCGCGCCGGATCAACGCCTCGTCCTCCAACTGGCGCAGCATGCGGTTGACGTGCACCGCAGTCAGCCCGGTCGCATCGCCAATCTCTTCCTGCGTCAGCCCCAGGATGAAGCTGTTGTCGATCGTAGGATCGAGCCGCCTCAGGCGATTGCGTACGTCGAGCAGCACCGAGGCAACGCGCGCCTTGGCCGACGTGCGGCCGAGCGCGGCGATCCGATCGGTCAGCATCGCCCGTTCCGCCTGATCGAAGGCGACGATGACCGCGAACAGCCGCGGCTGTTCGAGTGCAAGCTGAGTCATCAACGGCCGGTCGAATGGGCACACCACGCTGTCCGCCAGCGCGCCCACCGTCTCCGGCACGCGTGAGAACACCAATGCAGGCAGTGCGATGACGTCGCCGGGAAAAATGAAGCGCAGGATCTGACGACTGCCATCGGGCAGGATGACATAGCTCATCATCATGCCGCTGCGCAGGATGAACAGCTCCCCGGCCGGGTCATTCTCCCGCACCAGCGTCGCGCCGCGGCGAAGCGTGCGCTCACGCTCCTCCAGACGCAGAAGCGCTGAGCGTTCGCCAGTGGATAATGGGACAAAGTCACCGAGACGTTCGGCAAAACAGCTACTTGGCACGCGTGGAGGGCCCCCTTGGGAACAAAGAACGCTAGTCGCCTCGGGGCCGGTGCTGCATTAAAGTCGATCAACATCGTTACGCGGCCGTCGCTTGGCGAGCGCGCCTGCGTTCGGTAGATGCGTGCCGATGGACCGTATCCTTATTCGCGGTGGCAATCGCCTGTCGGGCAAGCTGCCGATCTCCGGCGCGAAGAATGCAGCGCTCACCCTCATGCCCTGTGCGCTGCTGACCGATCAGCCGTTGACGCTACGGAATCTGCCGCGGCTGGCCGATGTCGATGGCTTCGGCCACTTGCTCAATCAGCTTGGCGCCTCCACCGCGATCGAGGGGACCCGCCCCGAGGAATTCGGCCGCGTCATGACCATCCGCGCGGGGCAGCTGACCTCTACCGAGGCGCCCTATGACATCGTGCGAAAAATGCGTGCGTCGATCCTGGTGCTTGGGCCCATCCTGGCACGGGCCGGCGAGGCGCGCGTGTCGCTGCCGGGCGGCTGCGCGATCGGCAATCGCCCGATCGACCTCCATCTGAAGGCGCTGGAGGCGATCGGCGCCGAGCTGGAGATGAGCGCCGGCTATGTCACCGCGCGCGCGCCCAAGACGGCGTCCGGCAGCGCCCGGCTGAGCGGCGGGCGCTATCGCTTCCCGGTGGTGTCGGTCGGCGCGACCGAGAATGTCGTGATGGCGGCCGTGACGGCGAAGGGCAGTTCGCGGATCGAGAATGCCGCGCGCGAGCCGGAGATCGTCGACCTGTGCCGCTGCCTCGTCGCGATGGGCGCGCAGATCGAGGGCATCGGCACCGAGACGCTGGAGATCGAGGGCGTCGATCGCCTGCACGGCGCGACCTATGCCGTGATGCCCGACCGGATCGAGGCGGGCAGCTATGCCTGTGCGGCCGCGATCACCGGCGGCAGCCTGGAACTGGTCAACGTCGATGCTGAAAGCATGGGTGCAACGCTGACCGCGCTGGCCGACGCCGGCGTGCTGATCGAGCTGAAGAAGAATGCGGTATGCGTGACGGCGCAGGGGCCGCTGCAGCCGCTGACGCTGACCACCGCGCCCTTCCCGGGCTTCGCCACCGATATGCAGGCGCAGTTCATGGCGATGCTGTGCAAGGCGGACGGTGCCAGCGTGCTGACCGAGACGATCTTCGAGAACCGCTACATGCACGTGCCCGAACTGGCGCGGATGGGCGCGGACATCACCGTCAGCGGGCGGACTGCCGTGGTGCGCGGCGTCGAGCGGCTGGTCGGCGCGCCGGTGATGGCGACCGACCTGCGTGCATCGATGAGCCTGATCCTCGCTGGCCTCGCCGCCGAGGGTGAGACCTCGGTCAACCGCGTCTATCACCTCGACCGCGGCTATGAGCGGCTGGAGGAAAAGCTGTCGGCGGTGGGTGCGGATATCGAGCGCGTCAGCGACGGCTGAGACGGGAGCTGATGTCTTCCAGCCTCTCCCCTGACGGGGAGGGGCTGTTCCCCGATCACCGCAGCGCGACGGCCTCGCGGTCAAGCTCCGCAGTCTCGGCCGCGTAGCTGGCGCAATCGCCGGCCCAATTCTGGTACACGCGGCCGTTGGCGGCCTTGTACCAACTGCGGCAGTGCGGGTCCGACCAAACGGTCGCGGACAACAATTGCGTGATCCGCTCGTTGAAGCGGCGCTGGCCATCGGGGGTGACGCCGGCCGCCTTGGCCTCTTCCGCCTCCAGTGCCGCCAGCGTCTTCAGCATGTAGCCGACCTGCTGTTCGATCATGAAGCTGATCGAATTGTGCCCCAGGTTGGTGTTCGGGCCGTACAGCATGAACATGTTGGGGAAGCCCGACACCATGATGCCGAGATAGGCCTCAGGCCCTTCCTTCCACGTTTCCTTGAGCGTCGCGCCATTCTCCCCGACCACGTCCATGGACCAGTCCCATTGCGTGGTTTCGAAGCCGGTGGCGAAGATCAGCACGTCGAGTTCGTGGAAGCCGTCCCTGGTGCGCACGCCATTGGCCTCGATCGCCTCGATCCCGGCGGTTTCCAACGTCACGTTGTCGCGCATCAGGGCGGGATAGAAATCATCGGTAATCAGGATTCGCTTGCACCCGATCGGATAGTCCGGCGTCAGCTTTGCCCGCAGTTCGGGATCGGGCACCTGCGCCTCGAGATGGTCGAGCGCGGTGCGGGTGTAGGCGGCGCGCCCCTCCGGCGTCCATTTGAACGCCTGCCAGAAATAGGTGTCGGCATTGTCGAAGATCGCCGCACGCTGCTGCGCACCGAGCTTCATGGCCATTTCGAGGTTGGTCGCCATCAGCGCCTTCACCTCGGGCGTGACGTGGCTGTCGTTGCGCGGCACCACCCAATTGGGCGTGCGCTGGAAGACGGTGAGGTGGCCGGCAATCTTGGCCACCTCCGGGATGAGCTGCACGGCGCTGGCGGCCGATCCGATCACGCCGACCCGCTTGCCCGTCAGGTCGACGCTGTCGTCCCATTCGGCGGCGTGCCATTTCGGCCCGGCGAAATCATGAACGCCGGCGATTTCAGGAAAGCAGGGGCGGCTGAGCTGCCCGAGCGCAGGGACGATCGCGTCGAAGGTTTCGCGCGCGCCCTTTTCCGTCTCGATCGTCCAGGTGCCGTCGCTCTCGTTCCAGGCCGCCTTTGTCACCCCTTCGTTGAGGCGCAATGCGTCCGCTAGGCCGAACTGGTCGACGAGGCTCTTCGTATAATCGTGGATTTCCGGACCGCGCGCGTAATTGTGGCTCCAGTTCGGATTGGGCGCGAAACTGAACTGGTAGAGAATGGCCGGTACGTCGCAGGCAACGCCCGGATAGCGATTGGCGCGCCAGGTACCGCCAACCGAGTCGGCATGTTCGAACACGGTCACGTCATGGCCTGCCTCGCGACCCTTGATGGCCGCGCACAAGCCGCCCATGCCTGCACCGATTACCGCGATCCGCTTGCTCATCCACTCTCTCCGCTCGCGGTCTTTGCCGCTCTGCGTGCACGATGCCGCGTCCTGCCGCGGGAGGGAAGAGGTTTTAAGTCGATCGCGTTAGATCTCGCCCGCCTGACCGCGCGATGCGGGCAGGCAGGCGAGCATCTATCTTAACGGCAGCGGACGTTGTCCTTGTCGATCGCCTGGCCCAGCGCTGCGCCGCCCGCACCGCCCAGGATCGCGCCCAGCACGCCCGAGCCGCCGGGCTTGATCACGGTGCCGAGCACGCCGCCGGCGATACCGCCAACGATCAGGCCGGTCGTGCCATCGTCGCGACGGCAATAGTATCGACCATCACGGCCGGCGTAGATGCGATCGTTGGCGCCCAGGCGGCGCTCACGATAGCGGCGGTCGTCGCGATAATAGCGTGCCGCATCATAATCGCCGTAGGCCGGATCGGGCCGGTTATAGTCATAGCCGCCGTAGCCGCCGCCCCAGCCGCTACGCGGACCATTGTCGTTGACACACCCAGTTACCATTACCGCCGCGCCGATGGCGGCCAACGCAACACTCCGCATCGCTTCCTCCGTTCCGTTTTGGATGAAGCGGTAATGGCTGGAGCAGGAAAATGGTTGCGCTACCGATATCGAGTTTGCGCAGCCAGGCCATTGCCGCGATGTGCCGGACTCGCATCGGGGTTAGGCCGGGCGGCTGGGGCCTCAACGCCCCCGCCGCCCGGTATGTCACTGAATCAGCGTGCGATCCCGCCCGCCGCCAGTACGGCCAGCGTCATCAGATCGCTGGCGGTCGACGTCATGGGCGCGATCTGCACCGGCTTCTCCATCCCGATCAGCATCGGGCCGATCACGCTGTCGCCGCCCAGCTCGCGCAGCAGCTTGGCGGAGATGTGCGCCGTCTGCAGCCCCGGCATGATCAGCACGTTGGCGGGGCCGGACAGGCGCGCGAACGGGTAATTTGCCATCTGCTTGGGGTTGAGCGCTACGTCAGGCGTCATCTCGCCCTCATATTCGAAGCCGACGTTGCGCTTGTCGAGCTCGGTCACGGCATCGCGGATCCGCTCAAGGAACGTGCCCTTGGGATTGCCGAAGGTTGAATAGCTGAGGAACGCGACGCGCGGCTCATGGCCCATGCGCCGGGCGACCGCCGCGGTCTGCTCCGCGATGTCGGCCATCTGCTCGGCGGTGGGCCGCTCGTTCATCGTCGTGTCGGCGATGAAGACGGTGTGGCTCTGGCCGACCATCAGGTGGATGCCGAACGGCGTGCGGCCGGCCTCCGGATCGATCACGCGGCGCACTTCGCGCATCGACTGCGCCCAGGTGCGGGTGATGCCGGTGATCATCGCATCGGCATGGCCCAGCTGCAGCAGCACCGCGCCGAAGATGTTGCGATCCTGGTTGATCATCCGCTCGCAATCGCGGCGCAGATAGCCGCGGCGCTGGAGGCGGGCATAGAGGAAGTCGACCATCTGCGGCACCAGCGGCGAAATGCGGCTGTTGTGCAGCTCATATTCCTCGGGGTTACGGATGCCGAGCGCGCGCAGGCGATCAGGCACATCGTCACGACCGACCAGCACCGGCGTGCCATAACCGCCTTCCTTGAACGCGATGGCGGCGCGCAGCACGACTTCCTCCTCGCCCTCGGCGAACAGCACGCGCTTGGGATGCGCGCGGGCGCCCTCGTACGCGAGGCTGAGGACCGAGGTGGTCGGGTTGAGCCGCGCGCGCAGGCTCTGGCGATAGCCTTCCATGTCGAGGATCGGGCGCGTCGCGACGCCCGAATCCATCGCTGCCTTCGCCACGGCGGCGGGCACGATTTCCATCAGGCGCGGGTCGAACGGTGCCGGGATGATATATTCGGGACCGAAGACGTGCTGCACCCCGTACGCCGCCGCGACTTCCTCCGGCACGCGCTCACGCGCCAGCTCGGCGATCGCCTGCGCCGCGGCGATCTTCATCGCATCGTTGATCGCCGAGGCACGCACGTCGAGCGCGCCGCGGAAGATGAACGGGAAGCCCAGGACGTTGTTGACCTGGTTGGGATAATCCGACCGGCCGGTGGCGATGATCGCGTCCGGGCGCGCTTCCTTGGCCACTTCGGGGCGGATCTCCGGCTCCGGATTGGCCATGGCGAAGATGATCGGCGCCGGCGCCATGTCCTTCACCATTTCCGGCTTCAGCGCGCCGGCGGCGGAAAGGCCGAGGAACACGTCGGCGCCGTGAAGCGCCTCGGTCAGCGTGCGGCGATCGGTGACGGCCGCGTGCGCCGACTGCCACTGGTTCACGTCCTCGCGGCCCTGGTAGATGACGCCGGTGCGATCGCACATGATGACATTGTCATGCTGCACGCCCATCGCCTTCATCAGCTCGGTGCAGGCGATCGCGGCCGCGCCCGCGCCGTTCACGACGATCTTGACGTCGCGCAGCGACCGCTTGGTCAGCAGGCAGGCGTTGATGAGGCCGGCGGCGGTGATGATCGCGGTGCCGTGCTGGTCATCGTGGAACACCGGAATGTTCATGCGTTCCCGAAGGGTCTGCTCGATGATGAAGCATTCGGGTGCCTTGATATCCTCAAGGTTGATGCCGCCGAACGACGGCTCGAGCAGGGCGACGCAGTTGATGAAGGCGTCGACGTCCTCGGTCGCGACCTCGAGGTCGATCGAATCCACATCGGCGAAGCGCTTGAACAGCACCGCCTTGCCTTCCATCACCGGCTTTGACGCGAGCGCGCCGAGGTTGCCCATGCCCAGGATCGCGGTGCCGTTGGAGATAACGGCGACCAGATTGCCCTTGGCAGTATAGTCGTAGGCGGTGGCGGGGTCGTCGGCGATCGCCTGCACCGGTACCGCGACGCCGGGCGAATAAGCGAGCGACAGGTCGCGCTGCGTCGCCATCGGCTTGGACGCGATGATCTCGATCTTGCCGGGGCGTCCTTCGGAGTGGAACAGCAGCGCCTCGCGCTCCGAGAACTGGATGGTGTTGCTGGTCTTGTCGGTCATTGCGCCCCCGGCCCACGGTTTCGAGCCGGACCTTTAGGGCGAAGGCGGGAGGATGAAAACCGCAGGAATGGGATCAAAGCAGCGCGGCTTCTCCGCGTTCGAGCGCGAGCAGCAATTGCTTGTTCGGCAGCCCGCCGCCGAAGCCGGTGAGCGTGCCGTTGCTGCCGATCACGCGGTGACAGGGCGTGACGATGGGGATCGGGTTGCGCCCGTTCGCTGCGCCGACCGCGCGAGTGGCGGTGGGGCGGCCGATCGCGCGGGCGATGTCGGCGTAGCTGCGCGTCTCGCCATAAGGGATAGAGAGCAGCGCGCGCCACACGTCGCGCTGGAACGCGGTGCCGACCGGATCGAGCGGCAGATCGAAGCTGGTGCGGGTGCCGGCGAAATATTCCTCCAGCTGGCACACGGTGGCGGAGATCACGGGGTGATCCGGATCGGCCCGCCGGGGTGAATAGCGCGCCTGCATCGCCGCATCGTCATCCCACAGGATCGCGGCGAGGCCGGTGTCGCTGGCGATCAGCGTGAGATCGCCGGTCGGCGCGGGGATGGTGGCGGTCGCAAAGGTCATGGCGCGGCTCCTTCGGCGTCACCTGTAATAGCGGCAGGGCGAGCGTGCGTCCCGCTGCTTGCGGCCAAAGCGCCACTCGTCAGCGGCGGCATGTCTGGCTAGACGGGGGTGATCCGGCGGGTGGCGTGACATCCGCCGACCCGCATCCGCACCTCATCCGTTTCGACACCCGGAAACCATGGCCGACCCAACCGCTCCGACGCCGATGATGGCGCAATATCTGGCGCTGAAGGAAGAAGCGGGCGATTGCCTGCTGTTCTATCGCATGGGCGATTTCTTCGAACTGTTCTTCGAGGATGCGCGGATCGCAAGCCAGGTGCTCGACATTGCGCTCACTGCGCGCGGCGAACATGCGGGCGCCAAGATCCCGATGTGCGGCGTGCCGGTCCATGCGGCGACGGCGTATCTCCAGCGGCTGATCAAGGCGGGCCATCGCGTCGCCATCGCGGAGCAGACCGAAAGCCCGGAGGAAGCGCGCCAGGCGCGTGGATCGAAGGCGCTGGTCAATCGCGCGATCATCCGCTTCGTCACCGCGGGGACGCTGACCGAGGAAGCGCTGCTGGATGCGCGCAGCGCGAACTGGTGCGTGGCGGTGGGTGAGGCGGCTGGCGGCGTCGCGATCGCGGCGGCGGATGTGTCGACCGGGCGGTTCGAGGTGATCGCCTGTTCGCCCCAGGCGCTGGGCGCGGAGCTCGCCCGGCTGGCGGCGGCGGAAGTGGTCGCGGCGGAAGGGAGCGACGCGCCGGCGACGGTGTGGCGGCCACGCGGCGAGTTCGACAGCGCGCGCGGCGAAGAACGACTGAAGCGCCTCCACGGCGTCGCGACGCTCGACGGCTTCGGCCAGTTCGACCGCGCGATGCTGGCCGCGGCGGGCGGGCTGATCGCGTACCTCGACCATAATGGGAAGGGCACGCTGCCGTTCCTGCGCGCGCCGGTGATCTGCCGCAGCGCGGAGACGATGGCGATCGACGCCGCGACACGCGAGAGCCTAGAGCTGACGTGCACCGCCGGCGGCACACGCAAGGGCAGCCTGCTCGATGCGGTGGATCGCACGGTGACCGGGGCGGGCGCACGGCTGCTCGCCGCCGATATCGGCGCGCCGCTGATGGACAGGGCGGCGATCGAGGCGCGGCTGGCGCTGGTCACGCTCTTCCACGACGATGGCGACATGCGCGCCCGGCTGCGCGAGCGGTTGCGCGCGCTGCCCGACATCGGCCGCGCGATCGGGCGGCTGGTCGCGGGACGAGGCTCCCCGCGCGATCTGGGGCAATTGCGCGATGGCCTCGACGGTGCGTGGTTGCTGGCGGAGACGCTGCAATCGATCGAGGCGCAGCTGGTCGATGGTGCGGGTGGCGACCTGCTCGCGCAATTGACGCCGCGGCTGCGCGGTCATGGCGAGCTCATCGACCTCCTCAAGCGCGCGCTGGTGCCCTCGCCGCCGATCGATGCGGCGAACGGCGGCTTCATTGCGGAGGGCTATGACGCGGCGCTCGACGATCTGCGCGATGCGGGATCGGGCGGGCGCAAGGCGATTGCGGCGCTGGAGGCGCGCTATCGCACCGAAACCGGGATCAATGCACTCAAGATCCGGCACAACAATGTGCTGGGCTATCATGTCGAGGTGCCGGCGAAGAATGCCGAGGCGCTGATGAAGCCCGACAGCGGCTTCACCCATCGCCAGACGATGGCCGGGGCGGTGCGCTTCAACGCGCCCGAGCTTCACGAAGTGGCGAGCCGGGTGACTCAGGCCGGCGCGCACGCGGTGGCGGCGGAGGCGGCGCATCTCGAGGATCTGATCGCTGCGGCGCTGGCGCGCGCGGAGCCGATCGCGGCGACTGCGGATGCGCTGGCGCGGCTCGACGTCGCGGCCGGGCTGGCGGAGCGCGCCGCCGAAGGCGGCTGGGCGCGGCCCGCTCTGGTCGAGCATCCGTGCTTCGAGATTCTCGGCGGGCGGCATCCGGTGGTGGAGGCGGCGGTGGCCAAGGCTGGCGAGCGGTTCGTCGCCAATGATTGCACGCTGTCCGAAAGCTCGCGGCTGTGGCTGGTGACGGGGCCGAACATGGGTGGCAAGTCGACGTTCCTGCGGCAGAATGCGCTGATCGCAGTGCTGGCGCAGGCGGGAAGCTATGTGCCCGCCACCAGCGCGACGTTGGGATTGGTCGACCGGTTGTTCAGCCGCGTCGGCGCGTCGGACAATCTGGCGCGCGGGCGCTCCACGTTCATGGTCGAGATGGTCGAGACAGCGGCGATCCTGGCGCAGGCGACGCCGCAAAGCTTCGTCATCCTCGACGAAGTGGGGCGCGGCACCTCCACCTATGACGGCCTTGCCATCGCCTGGGCGGTGGTGGAGGCGATCCATGAGGACAATCGCTGCCGTTGCCTGTTCGCGACGCATTACCACGAACTGACACGGCTGGCGGAGCGGTGCGACGCGCTGTCGCTGCACCATGTGCGGGCGCGCGAGTGGAAGGGCGAACTGGTGCTGTTGCACGAACTGGCCGACGGGCCGGCGGATCGCAGCTATGGCCTTGCCGTCGCGCGGCTGGCGGGAATGCCGCCGGCGACGGTGGCACGCGCCAAGGCGGTGCTGGCGAAGCTGGAGGCGGGGCGCGCGAAGACCGGCGGGCTGGCCGCGGGGCTGGACGACCTGCCGCTGTTCGCTGCGGCCGCGGCGGCCGTGCCGGAGGAGACGGTGGACCCGCTGCGCGCGGCGTTGGAGGAGCTGGACGTCGATTCGCTGTCCCCGCGCGAGGCGCTGGACCAGCTCTATCGGCTGAAGGGGATCGTACGGGAGGCGTGAAGGCACGCGCGCCCGCTTGATCCCCTGCCACCGCGCCCCGATATGCGGGCGCGATGAAGGACACACTTACCCCCAAGGCAATCGTCGCCGCGCTCGACGCGCATATCATCGGACAGAAGGACGCGAAGCGTGCCGTGGCGGTGGCGCTGCGCAACCGCTGGCGCCGACAGAAGCTCAGCCCCGATCTGCGCGACGAGGTGACGCCCAAGAACATCCTGATGATTGGCCCGACCGGCTGCGGCAAGACCGAGATCAGCCGCCGCCTGGCGAAGCTCGCCGATGCGCCGTTCGTGAAGGTGGAAGCGACCAAGTTCACCGAGGTGGGCTATGTCGGCCGCGACGTGGAGCAGATCGCGCGCGACCTGGTCGAGGAAGCGGTGCGGCTGGAAAAGGAGCGCCGCCGCAACGCGGTGAAGGACAAGGCCGAGGAAGCGGCGATGGATCGTCTGCTCGATGCGCTGGTGGGCAAGGATTCAAGCCAAGCAACGCGCGAGAGCTTCCGCCAGCGCTTCCGTGACGGCCATCTCGACCAGACCGAGATCGAACTTGAGCTTCAGGTCGCGCCGCAGATGCCGTTCGAAATGCCCGGCGGCGGCCAGATGGGCATGATCAACCTTGGCGAAATGTTCGGCAAGCTGGGCGGCGGCCAGACCAAGCGGCGCAAGCTGCTGGTGCCGGCAGCGTGGGAAAAGCTGGTCGAGGAAGAGGCCGACAAGCGCCTCGATCAGGACGAGGTGAGCCGCGTCGCGCTGGCCGATGCCGAGGCGAACGGCATCGTCTTCCTCGACGAGATCGACAAGATCGCGGTGAGCGACGTGCGCGGCGGTTCGGTGAGCCGCGAGGGCGTGCAGCGCGATCTGCTGCCGCTGATCGAGGGCACCACCGTCTCGACCAAATATGGCCCGATGAAGACGGACCATATCCTGTTCATCGCGTCTGGCGCCTTCCATGTCGCGAAGCCGAGCGACCTGTTGCCCGAGCTTCAGGGCCGGCTGCCGATCCGCGTCGAGCTGAAGGGCCTGACCGAGGATGATTTCGTCGCGATCCTCTCCGACACCAAGGCATCGCTGCCGGCGCAGTACAAGGCGCTGATCGGCACCGAGGGCGTGACCGTCGAGTTCACCGAAGACGGCATTCGCGCGGTGGCGCGGATCGCGGCCGAGGTGAATGGCGAGATCGAGAATATCGGTGCCCGCCGGCTGCAGACGGTGATGGAGAAGCTGCTGGAGGAAGTGAGCTTCGACGCCGAGGACCGCGCGGGCAGCTCGGTCACGGTGGATGCGGCTTATGTCGAGCAGCATCTCGCCGGTGTTGCGCGCAACACCGATCTCAGCCGCTTCGTGCTGTAATCGACGGGCGGGCGGCCCGCTGCGTGGCCGCCCGCTCGCCGCTCAGAGTTGCAGTTCCTGCCGCATCAGCGCGGCATAGCGTTTCGCATGATGGTCAGCCGCGCCGAACTGCTGTTCGATCGCGGTGGCGCGGCGGAAATAATGGCCCACCGCCAGCTCGTCGGTCATCCCCATGCCGCCATGAAGCTGAACCGCATTCTGGCCGACGAAGCGGACCGCGTCCGCCACGGTCGCCTTGGCCGCCGCGACCTCGCGGGCGCGTTGCTCGGCCGGTCCCTCGACATGCAGCGCGGCGAGATACGCCGCGGAGGTCGCCTGTTCGACGGCAATGAACATGTCGACCATGCGATGCTGCAGCGCCTGGAAGCTGGCGAGCGGCTGGCCGAATTGCCTGCGTTCCTTGGTGTAAGCGACGGTATCCGCCAGCAGCTTTCGCGTCAGCCCGGCGGCCTCGGCGCATAAGGCGGCAATCCCTTCATCCCGCGCCTGTTCCAGCAGCGGCAGCGCGCCCCCTTCCGCGCCGAGCAGCGCGTCCGTCGGCACCGTCACGTTGCTGAGCGTCAGGTCGGATGCGGGCAGGCCGTCGATCAGCGCATAATCATGCCGCGACAGGCCGGCGGCATCTGCGGGGACCAGGAACAAGGAGACACCGCGCACGTCGCGCGGGCCACCCGACGTCCGCGCCGTAACCAGCAGCCACTCGGCCCCCGGCGCGCCCGCGACCACCACCTTTTCGCCATTGATCGCCCAGCCGTCCGCATTCTTTTTCGCCGTCGTCGTGACCGCCTCCAGCGCCTGCCGGCTGTCAGCCTCGCCCGCGGCGAGGACCGCGCGTACGCTGCCGTCGGCCAGCTGCGGCAACAGCGCCGTCGCCCGTTCCCCGCCGGCGCGTTTCAGCAGCCCGGCGGCGATCACGGCCGTCTCGATATAGGGGACGGGCGCCAGCGCCTCGCCCAGCGCGTCGGCGATCACCATCGTCTCGACCGCGCCGCCCCCCAGGCCACCCGCCTCGGCCGGCAGCGCCGCGCCGAGCACGCCGAGATCACGGCCAAGCGCCTGCCACAGCGCCCTGGCATCGCGCGGACGATGCGGATCGAACGCGAAGCTTTGCGCCAGATAGCGCGTGAGCGTGTCACGCAGCATCACCTGCTCGTCGCTGAGCGAAAGATCCATGGCCCTCTCCCGTCTTATTCTTGGAACGCGCTATGAATTGGCGCGGGAGAGGACGCAAGGCTCAGTCGGCGGCGACGGGACCCGCCCCATTGGCGGCCGGGCGGCGGCAGAACCAGACGATGATCAGCAGCGCCGCGCTGAGCCAGGCGGAGAGGCGGAAGAGGTCGGTGGAGGCGAGGAGGTACGCCTGGCCGACCATCTGCCGCGTGATGACCGCGGCTGCCTGCGTTGCGTTCAGCCCCAGGTTCATCAGCGCCTCGCTTGCCATTTGATAGGGCAGGCCATTGCCGATCGCTTCGGACAGGCGCCCCTGGTGCAGCGCCTCGCGGCGGTCCCACGCGGTGGTGATCATCGATGCGGCAAAGGCACCGGCGACGATGCGGGTGAAGTTGGAAAGGCCGGTGGCGGACGGCAGGCGCTCGGGCGGGATGCGATCGAGCGATATGGTCAGCATGGCGAGGAAGAAGGTCGACATTGCGACGCCCTGCACCAGCAGCGGCAGCACGAAATCCCAGAAGCCGGCATAGGTCGTGTAGCCCGAGCGCATCCAGTAACTGATCGCAAAGGCGACAAAGGCGACGCTGGCGAGGATCCGCGCGTCGATCTTGCCCGACAATCGCGCGCTCAAAGGAGTGAGCAGCACCGCGACGATCCCGCTCGGCGCGGCGACCAGACCCGCCCAGGTCGCGGTGTAACCAAGCTGGGTCTGCAGCCAGAGTGGCAGCAGCAGGATGTTGGCGAAGAACACCGCATAGCCAAGGCAGAAAGCGAGGTTGCCGATCGCGAAATTGCGGTTGGCGAACAGCGACAGGTCGACGATCGGGTTGGCGTCGGTCAGTTCCCAGATCAGCCACGCGACGAAGCCGACCCCGGCGATCACCGTCAGTGCCACGATCATCGGATCGTTGAACCAGTCGGCGTTCTTGCCGAGATCGAGCATCACCTGAAGGCAGCCGACCCACAGCACCAGCAGCACCAGCCCGATCGTGTCGATCGGGACCTTGGCGGTCGGCGTCTCGCGGTTCTTCAGGTTCGACCAGCAGATCGCGATGGTGAAGATGCCGAAGGGCACGTTGATCAGGAAGATCCAGCTCCAATGGTAATTATCGGAGATGTAGCCGCCGAGGATCGGCCCCATGATCGGCGCCACCAGCGTCGTCATCGACCAGATGCCCAGCGCAGTGGCGCGCTTTTCCGGCGGGAAGACCGAGATCAGGAGGGCCTGGCTGCCCGGCATCATCGGTCCGGAGACGGCGCCCTGCAGCACCCGGAACGCGATCAGCGAGGGCAGGCTCCACGCGATGCCGCACAGAAAGGAGGCCAGCGTGAACAGCGCGAGCGAGGTGCAGAAGGTGCGTACCACGCCGAAACGGCGCATCAGCCAGCCGGTGAGCGGCACCGAAATGCCATTGGCGACGGCGAAGGCGGTGACGATCCAGGTCGAATTGTCCGAGCTGACGCCGAGATTGCCCGCGATGGTGGGCAGCGATACGTTGGCGATGGTGGTGTCGAGCACCATCATGAAGGTGCCGAGCGCCAGCGCGAAGGCGACGAGGCCGAGCCGCGCACCCGACAGCGGCACCGGACCAGCGCCAGCGGGGGCCGCCGCGCTAGCCATGTGGCCGCACTTTCGTTGATCCGGGCGTGGAACGGGCGCGCGTCATCGGATCAGCGGTTCGCCGCGATGATCTCGGCAATCTTCGCCTCGACCGCCGGATCCGCCTCGCTGATGGAGCCGCGATAAGGTTGAGCAGCCGGCTGGGCCAGGCGTGGCCCGCTGGTGTCCGCAGTATCGACGGTGGCCATCACCGACAGGCCGATGCGCAACGGGTTGGCGCGAAGCTCCTTCGGGTCGAGCATGATCCGCACCGGAACGCGCTGAACGATCTTGATCCAGTTGCCGCTGGCATTCTGCGGCGGGAGGAGGGCGAAAGCGTTGCCGCTGCCGGCGGACAGACCGACGACGCGGCCGTGATACACCACCTCGTCGCCATAAGCGTCGGCGACCACCGTCGCCGGCTGGCCGATGCGCAGGTCCTTCAGCTGCGTTTCGCGGAAGTTCGCATCGACCCACAAGCGCCCGAGCGGCACGACTGCCATCAGCGGCGTACCGGCCGCGATCTGCTGGCCGAGCTGCGCCTGGCGCTGCGCGACGACCCCGTCGATCGGCGAGACGATATGCATGTGGCTGCGCACGATCGCGGCGCGGCGGTAATTGGCGATCGCGGCGAGCACTGCGGGGTTGGTCCCGACGGCCGTTCCCTGCACCGTGGCCTGCGCCTGGGTGCGGCGGCTGCGCGCCAGATTGAGCGCGGCGCTGGCGACCTTCACCTGGTCGGCGGCGTGGCTCAGTTCCTCGCCCGACACTGCGCCTTCACGCGCCGCCCCTTCGCGGCGGGCGTAATCGGCGCGCGCGGCGGCGAGATGCGCCTCTGCCTGGACTACGGCCGCGTTCGCCTCGCCGACGCGCGAGAAGTCCGATCGCGTGCCGCGCACTGCCCGCGCCAGCTCCGCCTCGGCAGCAGCCAGGTTGACGTCGGCGGTGGTGGGATCGAGGTCGATCAGCGGCTGCCCTGCCCTTACCGCCTGGGTGTTGTCGGCATGAAGCGCCACGATCGTGCCGGGGTCGCGCGCGGTGATCGCCACCACGTCGCCCGCGACATAGGCGTCGTCGGTTTCCTCCTCGGGCTTTGCCAGCAGGAAGTGGAACACGGCCCAGATCGCGAGGCCGACCAGCACGATGATCGCAAGGGCCGTCAGAAGCCGCCGGCGCAGCAGGGGGCGGCCCGCGGGCGGCGGCGGGGCAGCGGTGTCGGTCATGGTGTCAGGGTCCGCGTGAGGAGGGTCGGTCGGGAAGGATCGAAGCCGCCGCCCAGCGCGATGGCCAGCCGCGCACGGGCCGCCAATGCGTCGACCGCGAGCGTCGCCTCGGCCAATTGTGCATCGAGCAGGCGGATGTCGGTGTCGATGCCGCTCAGTCGGGAGTCGAGCCCGGCGCTGATGCGGATGGCGTTCAGCCGGTTGGTTTCGGCGAAGCCCCGCACCACCGCGGCCTGCGCGCGCGCCTCATTGGCCGCGGCGTCGATGGCGGCCAGCGCATCCGCGGCCTCGCGCACGGCGCGCACCACACTGGTGTTGTAGTCGGCGATCGCCACGTCGACGCCGGCGGTTGCGTTGTCCAGATCGGCGCGCAAACGGCCCGAATCGAAGATCGGCAGGTGCAGCGCGCCGCCCGCGCCCAGCGTGCCCGCCTCGGGATCGAACAGATTGCCGATGCCGACTGCCTGAAGCCCGGCAAGCGCGATCAGATTAACGTTGGGGTAGAAGGCGCGGCGCGCGACCTGCCGATTGGCGGCGGCCGCATCGACCCGCGCGGCGGCGGCGGCAATGTCGGCGCGGCGCGCGATGAGGTCGGCGGGGATCGTCGCGGGCAGCGGCAGCCCGGCCGGATCGACCAGCCGCGTCGCGCCGATGCCGGCGGCATAATCCGGCCCGCGTCCGACCAGCGCCGCCAGCGCATTGACCGCCAGCACACGCGCCGCCTCCGCACGGGTCAGCGCGACGCGCGCCTGCGCCAGCAACGTGGTGGCTGCCTGCACGTCGATCTGGCTGGCGAGGCGGTTGTCGCGGCGCACGTTGATCAGGCGCACGGCGCGTTCGCGCGTGGCGATCGTCTGTGCCGCCAGCGCGCCGACGCGCTCGGCCCGGGCAACCTCGGCATAGGTCGACACAATCGACCCGGCCAGCATCAGCCGCGCCGCCTCGGCATCCAGCGCGGTGGCTTCGAGCGCGGCACGTGCGCCCTCGATCGCTGCGCGCTGGCGTCCGAACAGGTCGAGGTTCCACGACAGGTTCGCCGTCGCATTGCCAAGGAAGCGCACGCTGCCGGCAAACGGCGGCGGGATGGTGTAACGGCCCGAAATGCGCGCTTCTTGCGCGGTCACGTCGGCGGTGAGATCGGGCCCGCGCTCGGCATCACGGCGCGCCAGCGTCGCCTGCGCCTGGCGCACCCGGGCGAGCGCGGCGTCGAGCGTCGGGCTGCCGGCCAGCGCATCGGCGACAATACGGTCGAGCTGCGGATCGCCGAACGCCGTCCACCAGGCAGGATCGATCACCGGCATCGGCGCGCTGCTCAGCCCGAGGTCGGCCGGCGCACGCTGCGTCAGCTGCGGCCGGGTATCGGGCGGCGTGCAGGCGGCGAGTCCCGTCGACAACAGCGCCAGCACGGCGAGCGACCGCGCACTGCGGCGACGACGGGCGTCAGCCAGGGTTGCCACGCTCATCCCTGACATGCGTCGCTTTCCTCCATGGTGTTCCGCAGGCGCTGCAGCATGTGCACCAGATCCTCCACCTCTCGCTCGCTCCAGTCCGCGAGAAAGCCGTTCCAGCAAGCGATCACCTTTTGCTTGGCGGAAAGCGCCGCCGCCCGGCCGGCGTCGGTCAGCGTCAGCCGCACGACTCGCCGGTCGTCGGGATCGCGCTGGCGCAGCACCCAGCCGTTCGCCTCGATCTGATCGATGATGCGCGTCATCGCGCCCTTGTCATGCGCCATCCGCCGCGCGAGCCCGGCGCAGGTATCGGCATGATCGAAGTAGAGGGACACCAGCGTCATCCACTGGGTCGCGGTCATCCCATCCTCCGCCAGCGTTCGGTCGATCGCCGCCACGCTCATCTGATGGATCACCCGCACCAGATATCCGGGCGACACATCGGGATAGAAGGACGAGTCGGTGAAGATCATATCCGTTGCTTAGGCAATGATTGTTTCGGCAGTCAATATTTGTATCGAAACGTTGCCGGCTTTCGCCCGTCGACGAGCAGCGTTAGGCTGGCGCATCTGTATGGAGTCTTCCGCCTTGCGTCTGATGATCCGTCTCACCGCGAGCGCCGCGGCGCTTGCGCTCGCCATGCCTGCTTTCGCGCAGAATGCCCCGGCCGCCCCCGCCGCCACGGCGCGTGCTGCCTCTCTCCCCAAGGCCGCGCCGGTCGCCGATCTCGTCAAGGCGATCGACATTCCCTACGAGCAGTTCACCCTGCCCAACGGGCTGCGCGTGGTGGTGCACACCGATCGCAAGGCGCCGGTGGTCGCGGTGTCCGTCTGGTATGACATCGGCTCCAAGCATGAGCCGAAGGGGAAGACGGGCTTCGCGCACCTGTTCGAACATCTGATGTTCAACGGCAGCGAGAACGCACCGGGCGACTTCTTCGAACCGTTGAAGCAGGTCGGCGCGACCGATCTCAACGGCACCACCTATTTCGATCGCACCAATTATTTCGAGACGGTGCCGACCGCGGCGCTCGAACAGGCGCTGTACCTCGAAAGCGATCGCATGGGCTGGCTGACCGGCGCCATCTCGCAGGCGGTGCTCGATGAGCAGCGCGGCGTGGTGCAGAACGAGAAGCGCGAAGGCGACAACCAGCCCTACGGCCTGGTCTCCTACAAGCTGATCGAGGGCACCTTTCCGGCCGATCACCCTTATGGCCACAGCACCATCGGCTCGATGGCCGATCTCGACCGCGCGTCGCTCGATGATGTGAAGAGCTGGTTCCGCGACCATTATGGCCCAAACAATGCGGTGCTGGTGCTCGCCGGTGACATCGACGTTCCCACCGCGCGCCGGCTCGCCACCAAATATTTCGGCCCGATCAAGGCTGGTCCCAAGAGCGTCGCGCCCAATGCGCCGGTGCCGGTGCTGGCGCAGCCCAAGAGCGAGGTGATGAAGGACCGGGTCGCCGCACCGCTGATCGTCAAGAGCTGGCCCGTGCCCGGCCTCAACGATCCGGCGGCACCGGCGCTCGAGGTCGCGGCCTATGTGCTGGGCGGCCTCGCCAGTTCGCGCTTCGACAATGCGCTGGTGAAGGGCGACAAGACGGCCGTGCAGGTGAGCGCGAACTATTCCGATTTCGCGCAGGTCGGCACCTTCACCATCCAGGCAGTCGTGCGCCCCGGCGTCGATCCGGCGGTGGTGCAGAAGCGGCTCGACGCGCTGGTCGATGATTTCGTCCGCAACGGACCGACCGCCGATGAGGTGCAGCGCACGCTCACCACCATCGTCTCGCGCCGGATCGGCGGACTGGAATCGGTCGGCGGCTTCGGCGGCAAGGCGGTCGCGCTGGCCGAAGGCGCGCTCTATTCCAACGACCCGGGCTTCTACAAAAAGCAGCTCGCCGCGCTTGCCGCGCAGACGCCGGCAACGGTCAAGGCGGCGGCGCAGCAGTGGCTGGCGCGCCCCGGCTACACGCTGACGGTCGTACCCGGTGAGCGTGATGCCTATGATGAGGCGCAGGTGCCGCCGGCCGCGCCGCAGACCGCCGCGCCGGAGGTGGCCGCAAAGGGTACGCGCGAACCGATGCCCAAGGTGGGTGAGGTCGGCGCGCTCGCCTTCCCGACGGTCCAGCGGGCCACGCTGCGCAACGGGATCGAGCTGGTCTATGCGCAGCGTACCGCAGTGCCGGTGACTCAGGTCGTTGCCAGCTTCGACGCCGGCACCGCCGCCGACGATGCGAACCGGCTGGGCACGCAGGCGATGACGCTGGCGATGATCGACGAGGGCACGCCGCGGCTGAACTCGATCCAGCTTGCAGAGGCGAAGGAGCGGCTGGGGCTCGACATCTTCACCGGTTCGTCGCCCGATCGCACCACCATCAGCTTCCGTGCGCCGAGCGCCAACCTCGCGCCGGCGGTGGACATCTGGTCCGATCTGCTGCGCGCGCCGACCTTCCCGGAAAGCGAGCTGCCGCGCGTGCGCGGGCAGGTGCTGGCGCAGATCGCGCAGGAGCTGACCGATCCCGCCGGCATTGCCCAGCGCATCGTGCCGCCGATCGCTTATGGCGCGGGCAGCCCCTATGCCAAGAACGTGGGCACGGGTGACGCCGCGGCAGTGCAGGCGCTGACGCGCAACGATCTGATCGCCTTCCAGCGCGCCTGGCTGCGGCCCGAAAAGGCCAAGATCTTCGTCGTCAGCGACCGGCCGATGGCGGAGGTGCAGCAGGTGCTGAACGCCCGGCTTGGCGACTGGCAGGGCGCCGGCCCGGCGGGGACCAAGGTGTTCCGCGAGGATCGCAGCCTGCCGGCACCGCGCATCATCCTGGTCGACCGGCCGGATTCGCCGCAGTCGCGCATTACCGGCGCGCTGCGCACCAACCTGCGCGGCACGCAGGATCTGCTGCCCGTCATCACCGCCAATGACGCATTGGGCGGGGACTTCCTGGGCCGCATCAACATGGACCTGCGCGAGACGAAGCATTGGTCCTACGGCGCCTATGGCGCGTTCCAGCGCAACGCCTTTGCCGCGCCCTATCTGGTCAATGCGCCGGTGCAGGCGGACAAGACCGGCCCGGCGATCGCCTCGCTGCGGCAGGAGATCGGCGCCTTCGTCGGTGACAAGCCGCTGACCCAAGCGGAGTTCGATCGCAGCATCACCGGCGCGATTCGATCGCTGGCCGGCAATTTCGAGACCGCCGGCGATGTCCTGAGCGCGATGCAGGCCAATGACCTCTACCAGCGGCCCGACAATTATTACACGACCCTGCCGCAGGCCTATCGCGCGATGACCCGCGACGAACTGGCCGGCGCAATCCGTAGCGTCATCGATCCCGAGCGCTTCGTCTGGGTCGTGGTGGGTGATGCCAAGGTGGTCCGGCCGCAACTTGACAGCATCGGACTGCCGGTTGAGGTGATGAGTGCTGCGTCCGTGGCGGGCGCCCCACAGGAGAGAAAATGATGGCTGGAGTCGATGGCACCTACGACGTCGTGGTGAAGTCCCCGCTGGGCGACCAGAAGTCGACGCTGACCGTAAAGAGCGACGGCAACACCTTCACCGGCACCAATTCGGGCGCAATGGGCGCTGCCGATGTTTCGGGTGAGGTGAACGGCAACACGCTGACCTGGAAGCAGCAGATGACCGTGCCGATGCCGATGACGCTCGACATGAACGTGACGATCGATGGCGACACCGTTTCGGGCACCGTCGGCGCCGGCGCGTTCGGCAGCTTCCCGCTGACCGGCACCCGCACCGCCTGAACCAGGCGCGCGCCGCCCCGATCGATCGGTCGGGGTGGTGCGATTGGCGCCCATGGGCGTTAGGCGTCGTCCTGACGCGAAAAGTCCCCCGTGCGCACCGCGCCGTCACGCTCGTAAACGGCCATGATCACCCCGGTGCCGCTCACCCGGTGATCCACCAGCCGCAGCCCCGCTGGCGCCCCGCCGGTCAATGCACGCCGCCCGGTCCCCAGGATGATCGGCACGATGGTCAGGAACAGCCGGTCGATCAGCCCCGCCCCCAGCAACGCGGGGTAAAGCTGGCCGCTGCCCTGGATCAGCAGATCGGGCCCGTCCTCTTCCCGCAATCGCGCGACCGCGACCGCCGGATGGCCGACCAGCGCCTGTGATCCTTCCCAACCGAGCGTCCCGGGCGTCGACGTCACGACATATTTGGTGATCCGGGCGAACCGCTCGCCGACCGGATTGTCCCGGTGGCGCGGCCAGTAATCGGCGAAGATGTCATAGGTGCGCCGGCCGAGCAGCAGGTCGTATTCGGCTCCCATGATATGCTCGCCGATGAAACCGTCGGTGACGTCATCGTCATAGCCCGCCATCCACCCACCATGGGCAAAGCCGCCGCTCGGATCCTCCTCGGGCCCGCCGGGTGCCTGGATCACGCCGTCGATCGAGGTGAACAGGCCGCCGATGATCCTACGCATCGATCGCCGTACCCCGCCGTGCCCGTTCGATCGCGGCGATGTCGATCCGGCGCATCGTCATCATCGCCTCCATCGCGCGTTTCGCGGCGGCGCGGTCGGGATCAGCCATCGCCTCCATCAGCGCGCGGGGCGTGATCTGCCACGAAAAGCCCCAGCGATCCTTGCACCAGCCGCAATCGCTTTCCC